>JASHOO010000049.1 GCA_030041035.1 Bryobacteraceae bacterium
GGCGAGTTTGCTGACAGTCCGGCCGCCGCCGCAACCGACGTCGAGGACGATCGCGTCGTTCGCAATCGAGATGTGAGACAGGCCCCAGTCGGTGACTTTCGAATGGCGGGAATTCATGTTACGCAAAATGAATCGGCCCAGCCATCCACTGGGGTGCTGGCATTGATTGCGCCCCGGGATTGTGATAGCCACAGTTCGTCTCATATAGGGACAGGCTAGCTCGCGGAGAGAGGAATCAAAAGGCCGCAGGTTCCCGCAAAAGGCGCGTGACCCTGCGCTACATTTTCGGAGCCTTTTCGCGGATTAGTTTGAGGATCTCGGCGGTGGTGGGAGAATGGCCTGCCTGCTTCTTGGAAAAGATCTGTTCGCCATTGAGGATCACATTCAATGATCCGGGTGAGCCGGCGCGCAGGCGAATGGGAATACCGAGATCGCGTTCAATATCGTTTTTGAGGCTCACGGCCTCGGCTTTGATCTCAGCTCAGAAAAAGCAGCGTTTAATTTCGAGAGTCATGGTGGCTGGGCTCTTTACCTCTTTTTATGCAAGCAGACGATTGAGCGAACAGCAGGCCCTGCGTGCCGGCGCCGTCATGTGCGTGGTTTGCCGAACGGCTCGGTTTTGATGACGCCGGCGCCTTCTTTGATGACGACGAGGTGGTCGGCGGGAGCCTTCGCAATTGTTTCTTTCGTGCCGTTGGGCCAGCGGATATCGAGATCGGCGGTGGTAGCGGGGCCGAGGCCGAAGTGGAGGCGCAGGTCGTTGGCGGAATAAAAGCTGGCCTGGCTGAGCACCTCCTGGGCCTGGATCTTGCCGCCGTAATGCGCGGTGACGCGTGCGCCGATGGCGCTGCGATTAGACTTGACGCCCATTAACTTGACCTTGAGCCAGTGGTTGTTGCCGGTCACGTCGTTGCGCAATAGCGATGGCAGCTCGTTGAGATTGATGATCAAGATGTCGATGTCGCCATCGTTATCGAAGTCGCCAAAGGCGCAGCCGCGGCTGGCGTGGAGAGCGGCGACCCCGGGGCCGGCCTGATCGAGCAACTCTTCGAACTTGCCGCCGGGTAGGGCGCGAAAGACGATGCGCGGGGTCCGGAGGGGATAACTGGGCAGCTTGGGCTCGATTTCGGGATAGACGTTGCCGGTGACGGCGAACAGATCGGGCAGGCCGTCGTTATCGAGATCGACGATGCCGGCGCCCCAACAGATGTAGCGGGTTTCGACGCCCAGGCCGGCGGGGATGGTGACGTCCTCGAAGTTTCCTTTGCCGTCGTTGCGGTACAGGATGTTGGTGTCGTCGGCGAAGTGAGTTTTGAAAATGTCGAGGTAGCCGTCGAGGTTGTAGTCGCCCACGCCGATGCCCATGCCAGCCTGCTCCATGCCGTCTTCGTTGAGCGCGACGCCGGATTCGAGGCCGATGTCGGTGAAAGTGCCGTTGTGATTGTTACGGAACAGGAAGCTGGGGGTGGAGTCGCAGGCGACGTAGATGTCGGGCCAGCCGTCGTTGTCGAAATCGGCGGCGACCGCGGTCATGGGGTAACTGCCTTTGGCTTTGCTGATGCCGGATTTTTCGCTGACGTCGGTGAAGGTGCCGTCGCCGTTGTTGTGGTAGAGGGCGGGAACGCCGGGGGGGAGGCCGCGCGGGCCGCAATTGACGGGCACGCCTTTCCAGTTGCAATTGCTATTTTCGCCGGGCTTGGGAGTGGATTTGAAATCGAAGCGGAGGTAGTTGGCGACGAACAGATCGAGGTTGCCGTCGCGATCATAGTCGACGAAGGTGCAGCCGGAGCCCCAGCGCGGCTCGGGATGAAGCAGGCCGGCTTTTTCGGTGAGGTCGGTGAAGGTGCCGTCACCGTTGTTGCGGTAGAGGACGTTCTGGCCCCAATAGGTGAGGAACAGATCGTCGAAGCCGTCGTTATTGTAGTCACCGACGCAGACGGCGGAGACCCAGCCGGTGCGGAGGAGGCCGGCCTTTTCGGTGACGTCGGTGAATGTGCCGTCGCGATTGTTTTTGTAGAGGCGGTTGGTCGAGCCCTCGGGCGGGTTTTCGAGGCGAGTGCCGCAAGGGAGGAAGATATCGAGCCAGCCGTCGTTATCGTAATCGATGAAGGCGGCGCCGCAGCCGACGGTTTCGACGATGTACTGTTTGCGATCGATGCCGCCGTAGATGGTGGGATAGCGCAATCCGGCTTGTGCGGCGATGTCGATGAAATGGGCATTGAAGGGCAAGCCGGAGGGCTTGCCTCGCGGCAAAGGCTTCACGCCGCGGGAGGAGATGCCCTGCGCGCGGAGACGCAGAGCGGAAGCGGCGAGGAGAGCCAGGTATTTACGACGGGTCATTGGTACCCAGTATATCGACGAGCGAGAATTGGGCGCGAAATCGACACGCAGAGCCGGGGCAGCTTCAGGGCACGGCGATCAGCAGGCCGCCGGCGATCCCAAGCGATTGCTCATGCCCGCGGCCGAAGCCGTAGTCGTAACCCGGTTCCAGGTACCAACCCAGGCGGTGTTTCGCGCCGGGCCAGAACATGAAATCCAAGACAACTTCGGCGGCTGGTGAGTTGGTGGCGTTGCCGTATACCGTGGTGTGAATCCACTCGGGACCGGCGCCAATCATCAGCTCGGCTTTTTTCGAGAGGGTCCAGGGCTTTTTGAACAGAAGGTCCGCGTCCCATTCCGCCGAGTGACGCGAGAAAAACCGGGTGACGCCCGCCTCGATCTCCAACCAGTTTTCTATCGGGGTAACTTCAACCGCGACGGTGGGTCCGAAGCTCGATCCTCCCGAGAGGTTCCAGCCGGCGGCGCCCCCGAGCTCGACTACTGCGGCCGGTTCTTTCTCGACCGACTGCGCGAAGCAAGCTCGCGCCGAGCAAAGAAGCAGAGACGCACCGAGGAGACATTCTATTGAGGTGGATCTGACTCCGTTCACACGAAGGGCTCGTATCAAAGCTCTCACATCTTGATCTTGGGTGCAAAAAAATGGCCCGGCTGCGTGTCGCCGGGCCGAGAGAACAGTGGCAGATGAAGAAAAAATACCAGCTTCCGGGGATGGTGAAAATCGGGAAAAATCCCGAGCGCGATAGTTAGGAGCGAACGAGGTTGTGGGTTTTGCGATTGCAGACGGGCTGATAGCGGGCGACGAGTTCCTTCTGGCGAGCGATGCGATGCTTGTAGGGCGCCAGCTCGAAAGTGAAGTGTTTGGGCTGCCACTGGAGAACGTAGGGCATTTGGCCACTTAAATAGGAGAGCAGGGCTTTACGGATGTTAAAACTGTGGCCGATGTAGATCCATTTGCCTGGGACGGCGAGGCCGTAGACTCCAGACTCCTCGGGGGCATGGCGGGAGACGTTGGTGCGAGTCAGGCTGAACTGCGGCAGGTGTTCCCAGTCCATGGGTTCTCTAACCAAGGGTAACGTGCAGGATTGGTTCACCTGAATCAGGAAAACACCCGATAAAAGAAGGCATAAGGTATCAGGTGTCACGAAACATGTGTTAGACTGCGCTCCGATGAAGGGCACAACGAGCGACAAGGACAAATCTCTGCGGAAGCATGTGGCGTATGTGCTGGAGGGTGGTGGAGCTCACCTGAATTTCGAGGAGGCGATCCGGAAATTTCCGCCGGAGGTGCGCGGAGTGAAGCCGGCGCGGGCGCCGCACACGGCGTGGCAGTTGCTCGAGCACATGCGGATTGCACAATGGGACATTCTGGAGTTCAGCCGGAGCGCCAAGCATGTTTCGCCGGAGTGGCCACAGGGCTATTGGCCAGCGTCGGAGACGCCACCATCGGCGCGGGCGTGGAGCCAGAGCTTGGGCGCGGTTCGCGTGGATCTGCGGGCGATGATCGCGCTGGTGTCGAAGCCCTCGACTGATCTGTACGCGCGGATTCCACACGGCGAAGGGCAGACGATTTTGCGAGAGGCACTGCTGGTGGCGGATCACAATTCCTATCACCTGGGGCAGTTGGTGCTGTTGGGGAAGGTTCTAGGTGTTAGGTTTTAGGTGTTAGGTTTTAGGTGTTAGAGCCATGTCCGCATCGAACCTCAGCAAACTATGGGAAGAGCACACGGTGCATGAATTTGTCACCCGCGATACCGAACGAACGCTCGGCACCATGGTGGAGGATGCTTATGTCAACCACGTGCCGGTGATGACCGGTGGTTGTGGCAAGGCCGAGCTGCGCGCATTCTACTCAACCGACTTTATTTCCAAGATGCCGCCGGACACTAAGCTGACGCCGGTGTCGCGTACGGTCGGAGAAGATCAGCTGGTGGACGAGATGATCTTTTCGTTTACGCACACGGAAGAGATGCCGTGGATGCTGCCTGGCGTAGCGGCGACGAACCAGCACGTGGAGATTCCGCTGGTGGTGATCGTGAAGTTCCGCGACGGTAAGGTGGCGCACGAGCATATTTATTGGGATCAGGGGTCGGTATTGAAGCAGATCGGGCTGATCACGGATGCGAGGTTGCCGGTGTTCGGTGCGGAGACGGCGAGAAAAGTTGCCGCGGGCAGTTGACATTTAAGTCAGCTTCAGGTTTCCCAGATGATCTCGCGGGGCGAAAATTCGGCCCACTCCACCGTCGTGGGAGGAGTCCAGTTTGGGTCGCCAGCGTACTTTCGCATATAAAACTGAGCGCTGACCAGCGCCTTCTGCTTGGCTGCGTCGAGGTTGAATTCGCTGGGAGGCATGATGACCTTGCAGCGGGCGCGCTTGTCGAACAGGTGCATAATCCAGAGGCCGTCGGGACTGCGTTGAATCTCGAGGGTGAGGGGCGGGAGTTCGGCGAGGCAGGAGCTGATCATTCGACGGAGATCTCACCAAGATCGTACCAGCCGTCTTCCTGACGGCCTTCGATGGCCAGGCGAATGGCGGGGGTTTGGGTGCGCGGGTCAAGCAGCGTCAGTCGCAGGCGGTAAGCACCGGGCGGCAGATCGTCGGGGATGTAGAGCGTGTCTTCGAAGACGGCATCGCCGGGCAGCCAGCGGCGGACATCGGCAGAGGTGCGGATCACGCCGCTGCGCGAGGGGGAGCGTAGTTCGAGCGCGAGCATGTAATCGCGGTATACGGGCGCCACGCCGGCGTTGAACCACCACATGCGGAACATAGCCATTTGCCCGGCGTGAACGGTTCGTGGGTATTCCAGGCGGCGCAGCACGAAGCGGTAGCCGATTTTTGTCTGGAACTCATCGAAATCGGATTTCCATTCGGCGGGGATGGCGGTGGACTTGATGTTGATGGAGGTGGCGTGCCAGCGCAGAGCCTGGTCGAAGATATACGGTAGCGCGAAACCCCATTCTTTCCAGGAGAGCGGCGTGCCGCAGGTTTCGAGCGACACCGGGCTGCGCTGCCAGACGTCCTGCGCGTGCGCCTTCACCACCTGCTGCGGGTAGAGGTCGAGCATGTGGGCGAAGGTTTCATGGCCGGGGCGGCCCATATCGCCCCAGCAGTCCAGTCGCCAGCCGGCGCCACGGTGCACGGCGTAATCGAGCGCCCGCAGTTCATCGAAATTCATGAGCAGCGGAGTGCGCGGGAAGGCATCGAAGTATTGATCGATGAGCTGCTGCTGCACAGGCCACTCAGGCGGATAGGGTCCCCAGCCCTCGCCCCAGTAGCCGAAGGTTGAAATATCGACGGAATCAAGATCAGGATGGCCGTCGTAACGGAGGCCTGCGCCAGCGACCAACTCTCCCCAATCCTTTAAGTAGAGGGGATCGCTGGAGTCGGGCGACCAGACGGCACCGTCTCTGTCACCGGGTTTATTAGCGCGGCGCACTCCAGAGTTTTGGAACCAAGCGGGCAAAGGACTGCGCTGATCATACGGCATCAAACGGATGGCGAGAGTCTGATGATGGCGGCGCGCTTCATCCAACGCGAGATCGATAATATCCCAGCGATACCTGCCGCGTTCGGGCTCAATCTGCGACCAGAACCAGCGAAGGTAGGCGATGGAGGTATCGGGAAAATCGGGTTTAGCGGCCGCGGCGGGCAGCTTCGTCTCAGGGCCTACTTCCGACCAGTTGCGTCCGGAATTGATCGCATCGCCGTTAAAGCGCTGGAAGGTGGTGATGCCCATGCCGGGATTGACCAGGACATCGTGGATCTCACGAGGGCGCACGATGACCGTGCCGGATTGGGGGAAGGCAGCGGAAGCCAACGCGGCGAGCCAGAGCCACCCGAGAAGGTGAGGCTTGTGCATTGAGTGCAACATAACATAAAGCGGATCCTTGAAAATACTTGCCGCCGCTGCTACGATCAAATTCCCCTGGGGCAGCGGTGCCGAAGCTGGCCGTCGGACGAACCTTGAGATCGCAGATGCCGCTGCGAATGGCAAACTAAGCATGAGTGCGGCTCCGCCATCTGATTTTCCACCGGCCGGAAGCCACGCACACGTTCTGCAGTTCATCCTAGACAACATGGGCGACGGCGTCACGGTAGTGGACCGGGACGGCAACTTTGTGCTGCGGAACAGCGCGGCGGAACGGCTCGCCGGCGTGAGTGCAGAGCATCGGTCGCTCGGCGAGTGGTGCCACGCCTGCAGTGTGCGGCTGCCCGATGGCGTCACGCCATATCCAGAGGACCAGTTGCCGACGTCGCGGGCGCTGCTGGCCGAGTCGGTGGATGGAGCCGAGCTTTTTGTGCAGCACGCCCATGCGCCCGAAGGGAAATGGGTGAGCGTAACGGCGCGACCGTTTTTGGATGAGGCAGGCCTTACGATCGGCGCCGTCTCGATTTATCGCGATCTCACGCGCCGCAAGCACGCCGAACAGGCGCTCCGCGCTTCGGAGAGGCGCTACCGTTTACTGTTCGAGAAGAACCTGGCCGGGATCTGCCGCACGACACCTGAGGGCCGTATTCTCGAATGCAACGAGGCGTTTGCACGGATGCTCGGTTATGATTCGAGCGCCGAATTGCTCTCCGTGAATGTGAAGGCCCTGTACCAGAAGCCATCGGAGCGCGCCGAGCTGATCGATCGGCTTCTGGAGCAGAAGACCGTTACGCAGCAGGAGGTCTGTTTCCAGCGGAAGGACGGAGGGCCGGTCTGGATTCTGACCAACATGAACCTGGTGGAATCCGACGAGCCCGGCGAGTTCACGATCATCGGCACCACATTTGACATCACCGAACGCAAAAGGTCGCGCGAGGAGCTGCGCGTCAGCCGGCAGCGCTTCGCCGCATTCATGCGGCACTTACCCGGAGTGGCCTTCATGAAGGACCGTGAGGGGCGCTACGTTTTTTATAACGAAGCGGCACAGGGTCTGTTTCATCTGGACCCGGTGGACTTCCTGGGGAAGACGGACCACGAAGTGTGGCCGGCGGAGTATGCCGACCGATTCGTCGCGAACGATGAAGCCGTGCTGCGCAGCAAGACGCTGGTAGAGGCGGTGGAGGCGGTGCCGCACCGGCAGGGGGTGCACTATTGGCTGATTTACAAGTTTCCCATCGTGGACGATTATGACGAAGTGCAGTTCATCGGCGGCATGGGCATCGACATTACGGAGCGGCGGCAACTGGAAGATCAACTCCGGCAATCGCAAAAAATGGAAGCAGTGGGACGGCTGGCGGGCGGGGTGGCCCACGACTTCAATAATCTGCTGACGGTCATTTCCGGATACGGCGATATGATCATGCGCGGCCTGACGCCGGAAGATCCGCTGCACGGCTGCATCGAAGAAGTGCTGAAGGCGGCCAGCCGCGCCACCAGCCTGACGAATCAGTTGCTGGCATTCAGCCGGCGCCAGGTGATCCAACCCAAGATTCTGGACCTGAACATTCTGGTGGCCAACATGGACCGCATGCTGCGGCGCGTGATCGGCGAACACATCGAGCTGGAAACCGTGCTCACGCCCGGGCTAGGCAGCGTGAAGGCCGACGCGGGCCAGATCGAGCAGGTGATCATGAATTTGGCGGTGAACGCGCGCGACGCCATGTCCGAGGGCGGCAAGCTGTACATTCGCACGGGAAACGTGGACGTTCAGCACTCCTCGCGGCTGCCCGCCGACGTGCGGCCTGGATCTTACGTGCGGCTGACGGTAGCGGACACCGGCAAGGGGATGGACGCGGAGATCATGGTCCATCTGTTCGAGCCGTTTTATACCTCGAAGGCGACCGGCAAGGGAACGGGGCTCGGACTTTCCACGGTATACGGAATCGTGAAGCAGAGCGGCGGAGAGATCGTAGTGGAGAGCGAACCGGGAAGGGGCGCGACGTTCCAAATCTACTTGCCGAGAATTGTCGGCATCATGGACACCGCACATGCCACCCGAACGCAAGCGGCGGTTCTCCCGGGCACGGAGACTATCCTCCTAGTGGAAGATGAGCCAGGTGTGCGGCAACTGGTGCGGGACATGCTGCACCGGCTGGGATACACCACACTGGAAGCAGGCGGAGCCGTCGACGCGTTGCGAATTTTCGAACAGCATCACGGCGTGATCGATTTACTGCTGACCGACGTGATCATGCCCCAGATGAGCGGCCGCGAACTGGCTTCGCGGCTTCGCGCTGTGCAACCGTCGCTGAAAGTTCTCTACATGTCCGGGTATACCGACGACATGCTGGCGCATCACGGCGTTCTGGAGCCCAATGTGTTCCTGCTCCCCAAGCCGTTTGCACCCGATGAGCTGGGGGTGAAATTGCGTGAGGTGCTGGACACGCCGGCCACAAAGAGCGCCGACGTGTAACGGGCAAAACGGCATGATTCTCCCGGCGGCCGGGTAGAATTTGCCCACACACCCGAAAAAAGCTGTACGGGGCGGCACCTTATGTATCCCGCAGTGTAGCTCAGACCCACGGTGGAGCAGGGATTGCAGCTCGTCGCTGTGCAGGCTCCATGATCGATGTAACTCGAATCACGGCGGCGAAATAATCCCGCGAGCGCGCGGGCCGCGGGCGCTAAGCACTCGCGCCCGTTCACCGCACCGGATACGGTGTTTGATATCCCTTAGCATCCCACCAGAGAATGCGGTTCAGCACATCCGAGCGGACATCATCGGGATGCGACCAGTGCATGGCCAGCGATTGCTGCGCCGCCCAGAGCCGTTTCCCGGTCAGGGACGAGAGCGGCGGGTTCCTCTCATCGAGAGCGATGCGGGCCGGCAGGCATTGGTAGGGCGCGGTATCGGAGGCCGGCGTAAAGATGCTGGTCATGGCGCGCGCGTTTGCCGCGTAGCGCGTGCGAGGGGAAATTTCGAAGATGTCCTGAATGGTCCGGACCATGCTGGTGTGCGTATAAAAGTTGGAATCGATGGCGCCGTGGCGGACATGCGGGCCGATAGCCAGCGCCACAGTGCGGTATCCATCGACGTGGTCGAAGCCATCCTGCGCATCGTCCTCGACCGCTAGAATCAGGCTCTGGGGCCAAAAGCGGCTTTTGGAAATGGCCTCGACGATGCGGCCCAGGGCGAGATCGTTATCCGCCACCATGGCGCGCGGCGTGGGCGAACCAGGCCGGGTGCCGTTGGTATGGTCTTCATTCAAATGAATCACGGAAATATTGGGGAGGGTTCCTGTTTTTTCACACCCGGCGAATTCCTTCAGGAACTCTTCGGCGCGAATTTGATCGGGGATGCTGGTCGTGCTGAAGGGATAGCGGGGGCTGATGATTTTGGCGAGCGCGGGAACGCCGCTGCGCGAGCCGACCACGTCCTGCCACTTCCCCTCCTTATATAGGCGCCAATAGTCGTACCAGCCGAGCAGTTGGCCCTCGTTCATGTCGACCATGCTTTGCGTAGCCGGGTCCCAGCGCGCAGGCAGGCAGAACTCGCCGTAAATGCGGACGTCGAGCGGTCGCTTGGCGGATTGCCAAAAGAAGCCGGCAGGGGAGACGGTGAGCGCGTCAGCCATGTTCCAGGCGTAACCGCGTGGCGAAGCCGCAAACGCACGCTCCACGTAATCGCTGACGAAGGCCTGCATCAGCCATTGATGGCCATCGAAGCTGATGGCGCCACCGGTGTGGAAATTGTCGAGCAGAACATAGCGCTCGGCCAGTGCGTGCTGATTGGGCGTAATATCGCGCCCGTAAACGCATAGCTTGGGGTCGCTATTGCCTTTGCCGATGTCTCCGAAAACCTGGTCGTATGTGCGGTTTTCCTTGATGATGAAGAAGACGTGACGGATGCCGAGCGAGGAGAGATTGGCCACGCCGCCCGCAGGTTCGAAGCGCGGGCTGTTGGCGGCGCGCACCTCGCGCATACCGGCCAGGAGCTGCGCCTCCGCGGGAGCGGGGATGGTGACGAGCGAGCCTTCATACTGCTTCGAATTGAACGTGCCATTGCCCACCGCAGTGTTGGCGGTGCCTTTGATGGTGATGACATGCAATGCGCCGTTGCTATCGACGGCAATTCCCGACGGGAACCAGGCGGTGGGCAGCGCGCCGGCCAGTTTCCATTGCTCACCGCTCCTGCGGACAACGGCGATCGCGTTGTTGCCGCCGCACGCCACGTAGACGGTGCGACCGTCGGGAGCGAATGCGGCAGCTATGGGCTGGCTGCCGAGCGTCCCTTCGGGCCACGTGGGGATCTTCAGCTCGGTAGACTCGAGGGAATCTGCATTCACCAGCGAGATGGAGTCCGAATGGCCGTTGGCCACAGCCAGCAGCTTTCCATCGGGGCTGAGAGCCAGACCGGATGGAGCGAGGCCGACGGAGATTTCACGTGTCGAAGAGTCGGCCGCGTTCACGACGGTCACCGTTCCCGACGCCGACGAGCCGGTGACGGCGTCGGACACCACCATCGAGCCGCTGCTGGGAGCAGTGGTGTCGGATGCCGTCGCACGCCGTCCTCCACGATTGGTCACGAACACGCGGTTGCCTGAAACGGCCACGCCGAATGGAGCGATTCCAACTGGAATCTCCCGTTCTATGCGGCGCGACGTGGCGTCGATCACGGCGAGCGTATTGTTTCGACTGAAGGCGACGTAAGCGATCTTGCCATCGCCGGAGAATGCAATGCCTGCCGGAACCGGGTGACCGGGAAGCGACAATCTCTCGCTACTGGCAACCGCACCTGTCGCGGACAACTCCACCATCAGCAGGCTATCGGGGCCGTCACGTGTCGTCTCGCTGGCCCAAAGTTCGCGGTCGCCGGGTCGGAATGCGATTCCGGCGTAGGATGTGGGGCGCGAACGGATGTCGGCAAGCGCAGCACCGCTCACACCATCGCGCAGCAGTACGCTGCGCCAGTTGAGCACGGCGAGCAAGCGCTTCTGCGAATTGAAGGCCAAGTCAACGGGACGACCTTTGATGGCAGCCTGCTCGCCCCAGGGGCGCAGCAGTTGATTGGTGGGCAGCAGATAAAGTCCGTCCCCCTGCAGGCCGATGCGCGCGTTGCTTTGGAGGATCGAGAATAACCCGCCCTCCGCACCGATCAGCACGGCGGCCGCGGCCAGACTGGAAAACACCAGTAGTCTTCGCATGGGACTACTGCCAGCCTAGCAGCTTGTAGTTACGGAGTGGTTACGGGATTGCGGCTATTGGCTCGCGGTTTCGTCCAGGCGCAGGCGCGCCAGGGTACCGCTCATGCTCAATTGCTTGGAACCGTTGGAGACCTGAATGAGCAAGCGGCCATCATCGCCCATCGCGCCACGGCCCAGATAAAGCTCGTCACCGGAGGACATGCGCAATTCGGTAAGACGCAAATGCGGCGCGGTTCGAGCCCATGCGAACGCATAGCAGCCGGAGACTGAGTCGAACTGATCAAGGGGCGCGCCTTCGAACGACTGCCCGTTGAACTCACCCTCCGACCTCAGGTTCGCAAGGAGCGCGGGCCCGGTACCGCTTGTGTCGAGTGAAGCATCAACATCGAATGTGCCGCCGTTCCACGCAACGGACTGGAGCTGGCCGGCCAGATGATAGACCGGATCACTGCCGCGCAGATCGATGTTCACGCGCCCGGTGAGAGTGCCGTTTTCGATGGTCCCCGTGAGGTCGGCGAGGGTCGCACTGGTTCCGTTCCAGATGATCCGGGCGTGAACCTTTTCGAGATCGATGCCTGCGAGGTGCAGTGCATCCACCGAGACTGCGCCATCTACGCGTTCATCGCGAAGCCACTCGGGGACGGGCACGCGGCCCAGGCCGAGAGCGCGCGCGATCAAACCACGGTGGCGGCGGAGCGCCGGCATGAGCAAAGTTTCCAGTTCCGCTGCATCCAGGTTCGCTGCCGAGATGCGCACGCGATGCGGACGGAGGGCGCCGGGTTCGTAGTGATAATCGGCCAGAGCGGCGAGATGGCCAGCCGATATGCGGGCCTTTTCCAACGTCACGCGCGCGCCATCGAGGCGGGCATTCGCGGATTGCACGTGTAGCGGCACAGAGAAGCCAGGCAACGGGAGCGTGACATTTTCCAATTGCAGGGAGCCCGCCCAGGCGCCAGGCGAACCGGGCTGGCTTTCATATCGCAACGTACCCTTCCAGATTCCCGATTGCACCTTTTCGAGAATGGGTACCGCGGCAAGCGACGCCTGAGTTTGCAGTCCCTCCACCTTCATCGAGTCTGTGGCAACGGTCAAATCGAAGGCGCCACTGGGGATCTCGTAAGTGGCCCCGATCTGTGCCAGATCGTCTCCGCTGGTGCGGGCTACGGCTGCGGGAAG
>JASHOO010000438.1 GCA_030041035.1 Bryobacteraceae bacterium
GATTTACGTAGCCGAGATAAAGAATTGGCGTGTGCAAAAGTGGGCCAAGTGAGCCAGATAAGTGCCCAAACGACTCTCAGCGAGAACCGCTTAAGCCTTATCGTTGGAGCCAGGCCGAGGGGCATCCAGCTGACGCAAAACGCCCGAAGCGGCACGGACCATTCGCGAGGACGAGCCCACGTCGCTCAGCTCCAGTCAACTCGCCCGACATTCTGTCCCTCGGATGGGTTCGCACATGGCCGCAGGGACTATCAGTGTTTGTGGCTTCGGGCCGAGATGGACCGATTTATCTGGATCGCGAGCTTTGGTAGAGTAAGTTGTCTTCCATCTCCAAACTCAGGAGGTGAAGGCAAGGACCAGCGGGATCGGAGATTGTGCTCTCTTGAAAGAACCAGCGGACAGATCCAATGTCCAGGGCGGGCCCAGAAGTTCCTTCATGCACTGGACAGTGATCCCCAAAAAGCGGAGGAACGCTACCTGGCTTTACGAAGGCAGCTCGTAAGACGCCTGTGGATCCCGAAAACTCCAACTGGCTCTGTTGTGACCTTGTTGGCGCCCTCGATGTAACATTGTTACGCAGCCGCTTATGGCGGGTTCTCATGCTTTCACCTAGCCTGACCATCCGGGCCGAAACCTTTCATTTTCAATCCAGACCGAGTTTTCGGTATCCACAGTCTTCGTGGACGGCGCGACCGTTGCCGACTTGGACCAAGATATCGTCGCGAAGTTCAATATTGGATTTGAATTTTCATCCGCCCCTGGTCCTGTGGTAGCTCGATGGCTTCCTTCGCGGTGTCGATTTTGGTCCATGCGCTGCCATTGATCGTTACACTGCGGATGTGCGCGCTCGGCGTGCGCACCACTAACCATACCGTGCGGGCGGGGTTGCGATTGGGTAACTGGACATCGGCTTCAATCAAACCGGGCTGTGCTGCCGGCCGCATCGTGTAACTCACGGGGCCAAAATACGTCAAGACGCCATCGACGCGGATTCCCTCTTTCGACTCCAACCAGCGCCGTGGCGTGCCTCCGGCGAGCCACAACGCGTCGCCGTCCTCCAGCGCCAGTATGTCTCGCAAGCGGTTCACAAAACGCGCTTCATCGGAAATCTTGTAGAATGGGCCGCTGCCGAAGCGCCACTGGTGATATTCCTCCGTGAATGCATTAACGTCTGGATAGAGGCACGCCACGAAATTGTTGTAGACGTTACGGATGGCGGCGGGGATCTCGTGGCGCTTCAGATAAACCGAAATAGGGTTCTGTAAGTTCGCCTGAAACACCATGCCGCCCTGGCTGAACCAGAATTTTTCGTCGGTAAGGCCGTGTACGTTCAAGCCCATGCCGCTGGTGAGCGTCTGATTATCCTCCCAATCGTCCAGTACCCAGCCAGCAATCGGTTCTTCCGGACCGAACACACCAAGGATCAGAAGAATCATCGGACCGTAAAGTCCCTCCCGGTCCGCTGCTAACCGGAAGAGCGGCCGGATTTCCGGATGGCCGTAGCGCGTGTAATACGCTGTTCTCACCGGCCCGAACAGGCGAAGGCGGCGGAATGGCTCAACTGGGACATATGGTTCGTAAACGCCGTCACGCATGCGCGCCACCGGCGACATGCCGGCCGCGTGAAGCACGGCCTCGCGCAGGTCTCGCTTGTACTCATCGGCCTCACTCGCCACGCGATCAGCCTCGGGATGCCCTGTGTCCTTCAAGGCCTGGGCGGTGCGATCTAGGCCCGCCCAGGCGTAGGCATTGATCGCGAACCAATAGGCCCAGTCGGTATTGTCTTCGAGTTGCGACGCCGGAAGCAGTCCATAATCTCGGGCGCGCTCTCCGTTGCTCCCGGTCTTCTTGGTCGCGGCGCGCTGCTCGACGATCCATTCCACTGCCTTCTTCATGTGCGGCCAGGCGTGTTCGAACCAGGTGAGATCGCGCGTATACAGGAAATGCTCAGCCAGCGTCCATAGCACCGTGCCGTGATCCAGTCCGTAATTGTGGGCGGTGTAGTCGTAAACATCGTCCACTTTGACGCCATGGAAAATGGCATCAGGCGGTCCGGTATGCAATCCGGGGAAGTTGCGGGTGCCCTGCAATTGGAGGAAGGCTTCCAAGTATTCCGCAGCAGTTTTCGTTGTACCGAGCGTATCCAGCAGCAGGACCTGAAAGCACGCCTCATTAGCAAATACGTCGTAGTTGTAGCTGGCGGCGGGAACCATATAGAGCGCGCTCTTGGGGTCTTTGGTCGTGCTGATATGGATATGCGTGATGACCGATCGCAGAAGATCGTTGAATTTAGGCTCGGGCACGGAGAATCGCGCGGCTGGCTGGACGATTTCCTTCCAGTAGGCAATCACCTGCTTTTGTTGCGAGCCATAGTCCAGGTTCTCGAGTTCTGCTGCCTGTTGGCCGTCCAGATCGGAAACGAAGGGCAGCTTCAACACCAGGTGCTTTGTTCCGCCCGCGGGCACGAGTATCGCAAGGTGTGTGGCCTCGCCCGTTGTCGCGAGCCATTGGCCATCAGCCGAACTCACGATCGCTCGCAATCGCGGCGTCTCGTAATTGCCCCGGGCATCCCCCAGAGCCTGGATGCGATTGCCGTCGACCAAGAGTTGTTCTGCTGCATCCATGCTCAGCCAAAGATGGGCTTGCCGCTGCGCTCCCGACGGATTCTCCGCCGTCAACTGGATCATCAGGATGCCTGGCGTTTCTTCGTTGCGGCCGGGGTCCTCTGGAGACAACGGACCGCTCAACGGCACGGCGAATGCCTCCTCTGTATACTTCAGGCCTTCGTTTTCCCAGCGCTGCGTAACCACCGGCAAGTAGCCTTCCCGTTGTGATACGGAGCATCGGCGATCGTCGCGATAGTATGGCGTCGCTCCCGTGCCGATCTTCCAGAGAATGCGATCGCCCTCCCATTTGAGGCGCGCCAACTCTTTGCCTTTGGCCTTGACGCCGCGTTTGCTGATGAAGACATTTCCCCCGTACTCGAAGGCGAACTTCTGCCAGCTCGAATCCACCGCGAGCGGAAGATAGACCTGGGCGCCGTTCTCCCGTTTCCAGGGATCCAGTGCGGGGATTTCGCGCATGGCCCGCTCGTAGCTCTGCTCCGGCTCGAGCGGAATCATTTGCCGGACGCGCATCCGTTCCGCACCGTTCGCACCGCTGTGGCTGTGAGCATCTGTGATGTAGGCGTGAAACGCTGGAATCTGGATGGGACCGTGCTTCAAGTCGTCGGTGCTGAACGAAAATGTCCGGGAGGAAATAGCCTGCCCGGTGGCCACGCTGGCCTTGATGGTGACGATCGTCACGTCTTGGGAACCGGGCGGAGCCGGATCCGCCGCGGTCAAGTCCAAAATCACGCCTTTCGCTTGGTTGCGGGTGCGGAAGCGCCATTGGTGCGCGCCTTCGAATGTGTCACTGGATTGAAACCCCCAGGGTCGTGCGGAACGGAGGACGCCATTAAAGACTTCAACCGATCCACTCCATGTCACCTCCTGTTCCCCACGACCAAGCTCCACTCGCACGCTGACCGGCGTCTGCTTGGTTTCGGAAAATACCTGCATGGACGAAACCTCAGGGCCGTCGGGGTCCGAGACCAGGCGGACTTTGAGCGTGCGGCGATAGCGCGTGCCCGGTAGGTTCTTGGCTCGCGGATTCTCGGGCTCGGCCAGCGGCTGGAACGTGTAGACGCATTCCGCAGCCCGGCAATCCTGCAAGATTTCCGGGGTGAGCCACTGGCCCTGCCAGCGATCGTCCACTGGATCCTCCATGGTGGGCATGCGTGGAGGAGGGTACGGCCAGTTGCGGAACCAGTACTCGATCTTAACTTCGCCGTGAGGCGGAGAGGCATAGCGGGCGCGTATCTCGCGCACATCTCGCTCGTCATCCCACTCGATCGTCGTGGTCCGTAATCCGCCCTCTACCCCGGTTGTGATTCGGCCGAACGGCGCGAGGTTCAGGTATTCTGCTGCCTGAGCCTTAGAGAAGACAGCGAGCCAAATAAGTGCCAGGAGACTAGCGTTGCGATGCCGCATAAGAATCAGCGAGAGGGTATCCCGGCGGGCAAGAGGAGTCGAACGAGCGTATATAAACATTGATCAGATGAAGGTCCTCGTATACACGGAGCCGCGCCAACTCCGGATGCTCGACCTTCCCGACCCGGTCCCCAAAACCAATGAGGTTCTTGTGAGAATTCGCGCTGTAGAGGGGGTCTGTGGGTCGGACCTCCACGGCTTCCTCGGACGAAGCAGGAAGCGGGTGCCGCCGCTGGTATTGGGTCATCAGTTCATCAGGGCTGACTTCCGCGAGGCGATTTCGCTGATCGAGCGAAAGCTGCTGCCGTGGAAAAAAGTAGTGACGATAGCGCAACTGGTTCATGGACAAGCCTTCTTCGACCAACTGGCTAGCGGCAGTTCTGCGATCATGAAGGCGGTCTTCGAGGTGTGACCGCTACCAGTTAAACTTGATTCCAAACTGCATGGCGCGCGGATCGGTCTGAACGTTCGTAATCTTTCCAAATTGGCAGCCAAACTGGTGCAGTAGATCCGTCGACCCGTTGGCATTTGGTGGCAGGCAATAGTTTAAGTTCGGGATGCCGAGATTTTGGTGATTGAGAGCGTTATACACTTCCCACCGGAACGTGAAGTACCTCATCTCACCCAGACGAAACTGCCGGGAGAGCGACATATCGGTATTCCAGAAGCCGGGCGCCCGCACTTCCGGACTACGCACGCCCATGGTCCCAAAATCCCAGAAGGCATCGTACGCGGTCGGATCGGACGAGGTCGCAATGGCCGGATTGTTACCCCAAGCGGGGAGAAAAGCATCCGGGTTGAACCATTGGTTCTCTTGGTCCTGTTGGGTCCGTGGCCCGCTGAACTGGCGTGGATTGCCTACCAGATCGGGACGGCAGGTTATGGCATCGCAAGGTCCCGTTATCGTAACCGGCACGCCGCTCTGGAAATTCCAGTTTTGGGTGAGTTTCCATCCGCCCAATACTACTCGGCCAATCGTGTTGTTCGCGAGGAACTGTTTGCCCTTACCGAAGGGCAGTTCGTACACCGTGGCGATGTTCAGGATGTTGGGGATGTCGTCCGGTGCAACGGCGACATCAGCGTCTCGATCGTCGGGATTCTGCGCTCCAGCACCGCCAGCCACGTTCCCGGAGCCTCCCGAAATCGCGCCGGGAACAAACGCGGAGCGACCTACCGTGCGTCCGAGAGTTGTCGGCGTCGCGGTGTTTCCGATAATACTGCCGAAATTCGGCGAAATGAGATTCTTCGAGAAGCTGTAAACGGCGGTTAGGGTCAGGCCCTGCGAATACCGCTTCTCAAATTTCGACTGGAACGAATTGTAGCGGTTGAAGCCGTCAGGGCTGACGTTGACCGTGACTCCGGCATACTGAGGATAGGGAACTTCGATTAGGCTCAGCGGAACCGTAGGCCCATAGACAGAAACCAGCCCCGGCGGAGTCGCCACGGTTTGATTGATCTGGGTTTTCAGCGCCAACCGGGTTGACGTCGGTACGATGTCATAATTCCGAAATTCGTCACCGAATAGATGGAGGCCATGGGTGCCGACATATCCGATGCTCAGCATCATATGGGATGGAAGCTCGCGCTGCACGTAGAAGCTCCATTGCTCCACGTACGGATCGTGATCGCCTTTGAGGAAGGCTCCAACCGTGGTACCCAGGAACTGGTCGTCGGTCGTTTTCACCAGGCTCAGCGGAGGCAGATTCAGGTTGGGCGCCCCTTGGCTGAGGATGAACGCGGGCCTTTCGCCGGTGTGGTCGGTGCCCTCCTGCCCGTAAGTGAAATAGTTGGCATACGCGGGAGCGCTGATGGCACCGTTCTGATCGCCGAAGGCCGAGCTGATGGAGTTGCTATAGATGATGTCGTAGCCCCCGCGGATCACGGTCTTCCGGTCCGAGAACGGCGCCCAGGAGAAATTCAAGCGCGGTCCGAGGCTGTTC
The DNA here is from genome assembly GCA_030041035.1 of Bryobacteraceae bacterium. Taxonomy (GTDB): domain Bacteria; phylum Acidobacteriota; class Terriglobia; order Bryobacterales; family Bryobacteraceae; genus QHXW01. The sequence continues at coordinate 5,972 of JASHOO010000438.1, forward strand.
TTGTTTGCCGGAAAGACGTCTGACGATGGGTGCGCGGGCGTGCCGAAATAAACCAGACCGCCTGTGTACGGGACGTCCGGATTCTGAAGATTGAAGTCAAAGTTGGCCAGTGCGTTGGTCCGCTCGCGGAACCAGCCGAAGAGGTCATAGCGCAGACCGATGTTGAGCGTGAAATTCTTGGTAATCCGATAGTCGTCTTGAATGTAAAAACCCCAATAGTCGTCGGTCTGATAGGGCGCATGATACGTTCCAGTCCCGCTGCTTTGGTCTACCGCGCCCAGCAGGAACTGCGCCAGCGCATTTCCGCCCAATCCTGTCACCGGGTCATTGGTGAGACCGCCGCCGAAGCTGAGGTTATAACCCCAGCCGGCCAGATTCCAATTCTCATCGCGGCGCCACATCACGCCGGCTTTCAAGATGTGCTCGCCAACAATCTTCGTGACATTATCCAGCAGGGTGTACGCACCTTCCCCCTGAATGGCGTTTTGCCACTGCTGCGGTCCGAAACCCGGATACTGCGATCCGAGACTGATCGTCGGGACGGGGAAGAAGACGGGGTTCAGGATAAAGTTCAGACCCTGGATCTTCTGATCGATGATGTTATTGTCCACCAGCGAGTTGGGATTTGGCGTAGCTTTCTGATTCTGCCGGCTGAAGCTAGCCCGCGCTTCATTGACCAAAGAGCCTCCAAACGTCTGCGTGTGGCCGAGGGTGACGATTTGGTTCATAGTGCGGTAAGGCTGCGCACCCGCAACACCGGCAGTCTGCGCCGTCGGCCCGGTCCATGGCAGGCGGTAGTTCTCATACCAGCTTGGATTCAGAAGATATTCGACAAAGAGCTTGCTGTTATCGTTGATCTGATGATCGACTTTCACCGACAAATTATGGGTGGTCTGGCTGCTGCCCACGTCGCCCAGAAAATTGTTGCACAACACGCCGCAACCGCCGGGTCCCTGCTGTAGCGGATCCACGAAATTAGGGTTGGGAAAGCTGCTGACGTAGTACGCGGCTAGAGGGTCGATCATGCTTTTGGGGATGATGGGTGTCGGAAACGGCGTCCGATGAAACAGGCCATTGGCGTCGGGTCCGGTCGTAGTGAACGGATTGTACAGGCAGTTGTTCACACCCGCGGCCTGATCACACACTGGGGCCAAATCAGGACGGTCCGTGAAGTTGCCCTGGCGCTCCTGCGCGGTCGGTACCGTATAAAGCTCGGGTTTCAATTCATGCAGGAACGAAGTCTCCCAGGACGCGAAAAAGAAGGTCTTGTTCTTGCGGATCGGTCCGCCGATGGTTCCGCCGAAATCGTTATAATTCACGGACGGAGACAAAAACTCGTTGCCGGCCGCGTCACGGCGCTGGAACGGGTTGCTGGCGCTGAAAAATGAGTTGCGGTTGAATCCGTACGCGTCTCCATGAAACTGATTGGTGCCCGACTTCAACACGACATTAATGACCGCACCGCTGGTCCGGCTCCATTCCGCCGCCAGGCCGTTGTTCAGCATAGCGAATTCGGATACGGCATCCGGCGAAGGATTCACCACCACGCTCTCCGGCCCCACAATGGCGTTCAATGTGCCATCCAAATACCAGGCATTGGCGCCGCCTTGGCTGCCGTTCACACTGATTCCTGACCCCACGATGTGTGTGGGATCAGGGAATCCGCCGAACTGGCTGTTAAACCCGAACACCGACCCGGACGGCCCAATCGACTGCGTGACCCCGGGCAGCAATTGAACCAGGGTCTGAATATCGCGGCCAACGATCGGAACCTGGTCCAAAATCTGCGCCTGAACCTCGGTACTGAAGTTGGAGGCCGTCTGTTCCACCAAAGGCGCCTCGGCCTGGACGTCGACCGTCTCCGCGAGTTGTCCGATCTTTAAGACTCCGTCCACGGTCACCGTCGTGCCGGCCTTGACTTCAATCTTCGAGAATTCGAGTGTCGTGAATCCCTGACTCTGGAAACGCACAGTGTAAGAGCCTGGCACCAGTTCAGGGGCGGCGTAGAATCCTGCATCGTTCGTAAGCTGGGTTGTGGTTACTCCGGTCGCCGCGTTGGTGATCTCCACCCTGACCTTGGGGATAGACGCCGCCTGAACATCGGTCACGGTGCCTTCAATGGCTCCGCGGTCGATGGCAGCGTCACAAATGCCTGTGAGAAACACAGCCATAATCGCGAATAAACAGCCAGCCCAGTAGGGATTCTTCATGGCGACACCTCCAACACGAGGATTTCAATAATGAACACACTACCAGCTCAAAGCACGGACTGGACGGAATCGTAACCGACTAAATGTGCGATGTCAATCTTCGGGAGTGTCTGGAATGCCCACTTTTACGACACTGCGCAATCGTCTTGCGACATCCTCCTCGCGACTAACGGTGGTTACCCAAACGCTGCCGCGCCTGGGCCAGTTTAGCGGAGATCTCCGGCGAATCGGGCTGGAGGGCCGCGGCCTTTCCGAGGAGGTCGGCGGCCTGTCGCCATTCCTGATTTTGGGCATGATGATCCGCGGAAATGGACAGTTCTTCGGCTAGCAAACGGCTCACTGCGGGATCGTCGGGCTTGAGCTCGTGGGCGCGGGTAAGCACCGCCATCGCCTCACGGTCTTCCGCGCCCATGTAAAGAACCGTGCCGTACAAGATATTTGCCTCGACAAAATCGGGCCTCTGGCGGACCGCCTCCGCGGCGTGCTCGCGGGCGCGCCCGATCTCCTTCAAGTGAAAACAGGTGAGTGCCAGATTGTACTGAATCTCGGCCGAATCAGGATCGAGTGCAACGGCCTTTTCCCACGCCGTCCGCGCTTGTGGGTACTTTTCCGCTTCCCCGAAGAGCATGCCGATGGCGACGATTTTGTCGACGTCATCGGTATCGGTTAGAGGGCCGCAGAGTTCCCAAGCCTTATCAGTCTCTCCTTGGCTCAACGATGCCCGGCAGCGGCCAATAGCGACTGATCCCTCCAGGTAATAATCGTGCAAACGTCTGGTTAGGGCGAATTCCCTTTCGGCCTGATCGCGTTGCCCAACCTTCTGGTAAGCGCGTGCTAGCAATTGATGAACGCGCGAGTCTCGGGGGTTCCGCTCGGCCTCCTGTTTCAGCACCTGGATGCTGAGCGGATACTTCTCCTCCTTGTAATAGGCCGAGCCGAGGTAGTAGAGTTCGTCGCGAACCGGATTCTGCGGCGAGAGCGAACGGAAGCGCCGAATGGCAGAGTGGAGATTCTGCTCGATGAGATCGATGCGGCCCAGGTAGTATGTGGCGAGGCCGGCGGAGTTTTTCCTCGTGAGCATTTGATCGAGCAACGGACGCGCTCGAGTGTAGTCGCGGAGTTCAAAGTAACATACGGCGAGTTGGTCTCTGGCCTGTGTCAAGGCGGGATTGTCGCGCAACGCCTGTTCGAACTCTTGCGCTGCTTCCGCGTAGCGTTCCGCCTGTAACAGTTGATTCCCGCTGCCGAGATGACCTCGCGCCGTTGCCTCCGCGCTCGCGGGAACGCCGCCGGCATTCCAGAGCATCAGAACCAGCAGCACCATAATCGACCCAGTGTAGCAGCGGCAAGAAGCGGGTAGTTGACACCCTGCGGTTGCAAATCCGACTATTGTGGATCGGGGCGCTGTGCGTGAGGTTAATGGCAGGGGGTTTGCTCATTTTGATTGTCGCTTTCGAAGGCCGCGCTCAGGCGCCGCCCGCCGAAGAGCAGCAGTACCTCTTTTCAGTATTACCACTCATTGAGCGTGGCGAGCTTTCGAACGCAGAACAGCGGCTTCTTTCGGGTGTCGAGCAGTACCCACACTCAGCCATCCTGTACAACGCACTCGGGATCGTTTACCGCAAACAAAGCAAGATCGACAACGCCGCCGCTTCGTTCCGAAAGGCGCTCGACATATTGCCATCGTTTACCGCGGCGCAGTTGCAACTTGCCTCGATCGACCAGCAGCAAGGCAACCGGACAGAAGCGGCGCGGTTGTTTCGCTCGGCCGGAGAAAGCACCACGAACTTCGACGCGCTTGCTACCGCGGGGCTGGGACTGGCCGACTGCGAAGATTACGCGGGAGCGGCTCACGTGCTCGAGCGGGCACACGCGCTGCGGCCGGACGCGGAATCGGTGACGTACAACCTGGCATTGGCGCAATACAAGAGCGGCAATCCGGCGTCCGCTCTGGTGTTGCTCCAGTTGATCGCCGCGGCCGAACGCCAGCCGGATGTTCTTCATCTCCGCGGCAAGGTGCTTGAGGGTTTGGGTAAAGCCGAAGGCGCAGGCGACCTCACGGCGGCGTGCCGCATGGAGCCAAGTAACGAAGTGTTCTGCGCAGATGCGGCCCTGGTGGCCATTCGGCAGGAGAGATTCCTGGATGCCATCGCCGTATTGGCGCCGAGCCTCGAAAAATCACCGGGATCGCTGTCGCTGTTGCCGTTGATGGGTCTCGCGCAATTTCGTTTAGGCCGATATCGCGATGCCATCTCGAGTTACACCACGGCCCTGGAAAGAGACGAGAGCGTCGATGCTTCGCGCGAGGGCCTGGCTTTCCTTTGTTATGTAACCGGGGACCTGGAAAAAGCGCGCGTGGTAATTGAGGAGGGATTGAAGAATCCGAAAGCCGATTTCTATCTCGCGCATATCGAGGCTATGGTGCTCTATCGCCTTTCTCCGCAGTTGCGATCCAAGGCCCTCGGCGCGGTGGACCGCGCGCTTCAAGCCAATGGTACGTTCGCTCCGTCTTATTTTTTGCGCGGGAAGATTCGCATGGACCAAAACGATTTTCCAGGCGCGCTCGACGACTTCAAGCAGGCGGTCGAGTTGGACCCCAAGTATCCGCTCCCTTATTACAAAATGGCTCAGATCTATATGCGACAAGGGCGAACGAGAGAGGCAGCGGATGCGCGCCGAAAATTTTCCGAGCTGGGAAATCTGAGGGAGGAAGAAATACTCTTGCAGCAGACCCAGAACGTCCTCCTGCCGGGGACGCGTTAGGCGTATGCCACGTGGGCCGCGATGGCTGCCGCTCGTGCCGCTTGCTGGCCTGGTCTGCTCATGGACTACGAAAGACACGTGGCCGGTGAGGTTCACCGATATAGGAGCAAAAGCCGGACTGATTGCGCCCAATGTGTCCGGCGACATCACAAACAAGAAATACATCTTGGAGATGAACGGAAGCGGCGTGGCATTCCTCGATTACAACCGCGACGGTTACGTCGATTTGTTCGTGGTAAACGGAACCCAGCTCGAACGCCAGGCGGGCACGGCAGAACCGGTGAGCCATCTCTATCGCAATAACGGCGACGGCACATTTACCGACGTGACCCGGGAAGCTGGCCTGGATTATTCGGGATGGGGACAGGGAGCCTGCGTGGCCGATTTCGACAATGACGGATATGACGATTTGTTTGTCACTTACTACGGCAAGAACCGGCTCTATCACAACAATGGCAACGGCACGTTCACCGAGATGGCGGAGCGGGCGGGCGTGGCTGGTAAAGACGGGCGATGGAACTCGGGCTGCGCGTTTCTCGACTACGACCGTGACGGCAAGGTGGATCTGTTCGTCGCCAACTACGTCGACCTAGGTCCCAACTTCTCCAATGTACCCAAGCCGGGATCGGGCGAGTTCTGCCAGTACAAGGGCATTCCCATCGCATGCGGCCCGCGCGGCCTTCCTGCGGCCGTGAATTATCTCTACCACAATAATGGCGATGGCACATTCTCGGACGTGAGCGCGCGGGCGGGCATACGCAACACCGAAGGCCATTACGCACTTGGCGTGTTGACGTTCGATTACGACAACGACGGCTGGCCAGATATCTATGTCGCATGCGACTCAGCCGCGAGCATTCTGTATCATAACCAGCGCGACGGCACTTTCCATGACGCCGGCATGACTTCTGGATTGGCCTACAATGAGGATGGAGAAGCGCAAGCGGGCATGGGCGTGGCGGCGCTCGATTACGATCACGACGGCTTCCTCGACGTGGTGAAGACCAACTTCTCCGATGACAGTCCTAACCTCTACCACAACAATGGCGACGGCACCTTTTCTGATCGCGTTTTTCAGGCTGGTCTTGGACGACACCGGAATTTTCTGGGCTGGGGGGTGATTGCAGCAGACTTCGACAACGATGGCTGGAGCGACATTTTCATGGTGAACGGCCATCTGACGCCGGAAATCGACACGGCAAGGAGCGACGCCACATATCGGCAGCGCAAGCTGCTGTACCGCAACTTGCGGGACGGGCGCTTCGAAGATGTCGCTCTGGTTTCCGGCCCGGACATCACAGCCTTACACTCCAGCCGAGGCGCAGCCGCTGCGGACCTAAACAATGACGGTCGCCTCGCCGTAGTCGTGAATGAACTGCACGAAAAGCCCTCACTGCTCTTGGTGGACGGGCCGGCGGCGAACCACTGGATCGGCATACAACTCATAGGGACCAAGTCGAATCGGGATGGCATCGGCGCGCGCGTCAACATAGAGTCGGGCGCGCTGCGACAGATGGACGAAGTTCGCAGCGGCGGCAGTTATCTTTCTCAGAGCGATCTCCGGCTGCATTTTGGCCTGGGCGCGGCGACGCGCGCCGACAGCGTGACAGTGCGCTGGCCGAGTGGCGCAATGGATACGGTGCGCGGCATTCCGGCTGACCAACATGTCGTGATCAAAGAAGGCTCCGGGATCTGGCGCAAGCGGAAGTGAGCGGTGCGCTGCGGTTGATCAGGCGAGAATTTCTTTGACGATGCGGGCTTCGAAAACCGAGGTCAGCTTTTCCTTCAAGCCACTCTGATCGAAGACCAGCTTCTGGTAGTCAAGTCCCAGCAGGTGCAGAATGGTGGCGTGCCAGTCGGTCACACTGACCTTGTTCTCTACGGCTTCGTAGCCGATATCATCGGTTGCGCCATGAACCATTCCAGGCTTGACGCCGCCGCCGGCCATCCACAGGCTGAAGCCCTTAGGATTGTGATCGCGGCCGGCGGAAGGGCCGGCATCAGTCTGGGCGATGGGGGAGCGGCCGAACTCGCCGCCCCATATGACCAGTGTGTTGTCGAGCAAGCCGCGCTGTTTAAGGTCCGCCAGCAGGCCGGCAACGGGCTTGTCGGTGCGCATGCTGGCATCTCTCATGCCGCTCTCCAGGCTGGTATGGCTGTCCCAGATTTGTGAGTTGATGTAAAGCTGCACGAAGCGCACGCCGCGCTCGACCAGACGACGCGCCATTAGGCAGCGGCGTCCATAAGAATCGGTGGGATCCTGGCCGATGCCATACATCTCCTTAGTGGCCGCGCTTTCTTTGGCGATGTCCAGAGCGGCACTGGCTTCCAGTTGCAGGCGCGCGGCGAGCTCATAGCTGGAGATCCGGGCGTCCAACTGGAGCTCGTTGGGGTGAGTCCGTTTGTGTATAAGATCGAGGCGTGAGATCAAATCGCGCTCGGCGTTGATGAGCTCCGCGGGTTTCTCGAAATCGGGCCGCAGGTCCAAAATCGGCGAACCGACGGACCGCAAGCGCGTTCCCTGATACAGGGGCGGCAGAAAACCGTTCTGCCAGTTCCACGTCGCGTTAATAGGCAGCCCCAGTGGATCGTCCAAGACCACATATGCGGGAAGGTTTTGATTCTCGGTGCCCAGCCCGAAAACAACCCACGATCCCATGGATGGACGGCCAGGAATGGGACGCCCCGAATGGATCATGAAGAGCGCCTGTTCGTGATTGAAATGCACGGTGTACATGGAGCGGATCATGGCGATATCGTCGACATGATTCGCCAGATTCGGCATCAACTCCGAAATCCAAACACCGGATCTGCCATATTGCTTAAAGGCGAACGGGCTGCGCAGCAGCTTGCCGCTATGGTCGATATCCGCCTGGCCGCCTGCCGTCTCATAGTTTTCGCCGCTGTGTTTATCCAATCTAGGCTTGGGGTCGAAGAGGTCCACCTGGCTGGGGCCGCCATTCATATACAGATGGATCACTGATTTCGCCTTGGGAGGGAAATGAGGAAGACGAGGCTTGAGATCGTAGATCCGCCGGTGGCCCTCAGGGAGATCCGAATCGGTCCCGGCAGCCATCAGCGGGCTCAAGCTACCATAAACTTCGCCGCTCAAAACAGTGGCTAGCGCGGCTCCATAGATTCCGTCGCCGACGCGGTTGAAGAAACTACGCCGGGTGGATTTTCCATCCGAGTTGTGCAGCGACATGGTCGACCTCATCACTCTAATCAATATATAGAAACGCGGCGGAGTTCACTAGCGCGTGACAAAGTGACGCGAGCGCTTTCTGATCGGCCACCGCGGATTCCGCCGATGCTTGCATGGATTTGAATCGGCGCAATGCCTGCAAACTTTCCGCCTTTTCGTCTTCGGTGGGCGGCCGGCTGAGGGCAATCCAGTAAGTTCTCTCAATCTGTTTTTCTGGCGCCTCGCCAACTTCTTTTCTAACGCGTTGCGCGAAGGTCTCCGCTAGATTTTCGACCATGGAGTTAT
>JASHOO010000439.1 GCA_030041035.1 Bryobacteraceae bacterium
GTTCTGCGCGGAATTGAAGGTGCGGATCTCATGGGGACATGACAGCCCGGAGGCCACTCCGTATTATGTTCGTTTGGCTCCAGCGACCAGCGGCCTAGAAATCCGAGGTGCCACGGGTTACGAATTGGAACCTGGCGAGGGGCTCAAAGGCGACGCCTGGCAGAGCACCGCCGGAGCAGGTGATGTTGACGGCGTGACGTTCACGCTTGTCTATCCGCAGCCTTCGGCCACGCGGCTTCAAAATCTGCACATCATCTGGGCCGACCTGATGACGCAAAGCGATGCCGACACCGCGCGGCGGCTCAGTCAGGATCCGGCGTTTTATCCGGACTCGCCCAAGTTGACGGTGTTCATGAATCCGGAAGGTACGCGAGGATTCACGGTGAGCATCGGCCAATTGCTCATGGAAAGGGCGCTATGGGTGCCGTCCCTGCATGTGTACGTGGCTGCAGGTGACCGGTTCATCTCTTTTCAAGACCACCAGAAGGAACTGGCGGCCTGGCAGGGCCAGCGAATTCTGGAACGCATTGAGAAGGAACCGGAAGCGAGCTATTCCCAATACACGTCGCGCTGGGAAGATATGGGCAGCCCGGCGTATACGCATCCGAACCAGCCATTGCCCGGCCATATTGTGGGCCTCACCTGGGACAGTGCGATCGCCAAGTTCGGCATAGACCGCGGCGCCGGTGTGTGGAATGACTACGGCAACCCCGATCACTTCCGCTTCTGGTTCGAGTTTGGCGATCTCACGAAAGGGATCTTGAGCACCTGGAAAAGCCAGAACCTAAAGGACGGCTTTCCGGTGCTCACCACCACATTCGAGAGAGATGCGGTTCGCTACGAGATCGAGCAGTTCGCATATCCGCTGAACGGCCCGCCAGGCGAGCGTCGAGGCGAAATGCCCATGGTGCTGCTCCAAAAGGTGAGGGCAACCGACCTTTCGGGAAAAGCACGAACCATTCCGGTAACGATGTCGCACCGCCGCCAGTTCCCGGCGTTTGTCCATACCGACGTCATGCTCGAGAGAGCGGGCCGCTCGCAACTGGTTAGCGAGAGCGCGTTTCACAGTGTGCTCTTCACCATTGAAGGGCTCGACCAGGACTTGGAATGGAACGGCACGCACGATTATCAGCGTGAGGAAAAACGAGTCAACGCCACAGCCTTCCTGAACCTGCCGCCCGGAGGATCGCAAGAGTTTGTGGTCAAGCTGCCTTCGCCGATGGTCAATCCTGGCGACCGATCAACGTTGGAGGCGATCGATTACGACACCGCACGCCGGGCGACGCTGGACTTTTGGTCGGGCTGGGAAAATCGGGGCGCCCAATTCCGGGTTCCCGAACAATCCGTCAATGATTTGTTCCGGGCTACGCTGTGGCATGCCTTGAGGCTGCCACGGCGGCACGGCGGACAACAGGAAGGCGTACAAATCGACCTGCCGTACTCCAATTTCGCTTACTCGCAGACAGGAACTCCGTGGCCGGTGAACCAAGCGGTTTACGTAGATTACATGCTTTACGGGTTGCGAGGCTACCACACCGTCGCCGATGAAGAGCTCCTGGTCCAATATCGCAATAACCAGGAATACAACGGGCACGTAAACGGCTATGCCAATTGGGTCTCTAACACGCCGGGCATGCTATACGCAGTTGCGCAGGACTACCTGTTGTATCGCGATCGTTCGGCGCTCGACCGGCTCATGCCATACAGCCTAAGAGCTCTGGACTGGTGCCTGCAACAGATGCGTGAGGCCGAGCAACGGTCTGGTTCAGCGCACGGCTTGGTTGTCGGGCCATTGAACGACGGCACTGGCGAGGGGGCCTGGGCTTTCAATCAAGCGTATATGTACGCGGCTTTGGAGCGTTTCGGGGAGATGCTTGAAAGCATCGGCCATGTTCGCGCAGCCGAGACGCTCGATGCGGCGCGCCTGCTGCGCACGGCGATTGCGGAGGGTTTTGCGACCGCGTCAGCTCGGTCGACCCTGGTCGAGCTTCGTGACCACACTTGGATTCCCTACGTGCCCAGTGAAGCATCTACTTACCATCGAATTCTCGATCAGTGGTACCCCACCGACGTGGATACGGGAGCCGTGCATTTGCTGCGATTAAAGGCCCTGCCGTCTGACGGACCACTGGCCGATTCATTGCTGAACGACCACGAAGACAACCTATACCTGAAAAGCTGGGGAATGGCCAACGAGCCGGTCTACAACCAGCAGGGCACTGCCTATCTGTTAAGGGATGAGCCGAAAGCGGCTATCCGCACTTTCTACAGCTACATGGCCAGCGCATTCAGCCACTCGGCGTTCGAGCCGGTGGAGCACCGTTGGACGCACGGGCAGTACTTCGGACCGCCAAGCACAGACGGTGCCTGGTTCGAACTTTATCGCAATATGCTGGTGCGGGAAGTCGATGATCACACACTGCTACTGGCACAGGCCACGCCGCGAAAGTGGCTCGAGGATGGCCTTAAGATCGAAGTGCAGAAGGCTCCCACGTATTTCGGCCCAATCTCCTTCCGAATTGAGAGCCAAGCGCGAGCAGGCAAAATTGTAGCGACAGTCGAATTCGAGGGAACCAGCCGCCCGCAAATACTGCTGATTCGCTTCCGTCATCCGCAAGAAAAGCCGATCCTCTCGGTTACGGTGGATGGCCAGGACTGGCAAGACTTCGACCATGGAAAAGAATGGGTACGAATCGAGAATCCGTTGCGCGGAAACTATTCTATAGTGGCGAAGTATTGAGACACGTTCACTGCTGACAAAAAGGGATTCCGTCCCAACAGTTGGACGAAAAAGCAGCAATAGCGTTGATTTGTGGCCCAGGCGTTTTTAAAATACACTGACCTACGAGGTGAGCGATGTGTCAAGCGAATATGAGCGTCCATGCCGACCAGCAAGCCCTGGCGCGCGAGTTTCACGATCAGGGTTTTCTGATTATTCGCGACGCACTGTCGGCTGATCAAATATCAATCCTGAACCACGCCGTCGACCAAGATTTGAACCAGCATAGCGATGAATGGGTGAATTTCGATGAATCGCTCATCGAGACGCCGGACGTCCTTTCGCGGACAGCGGATTTTGACTTTATCATTGAGAATCCACGAACGCTGGGGATTCTTCGCGGTCTGCTTGGCGACCTGATCACCTTTGAGGAATTCGAGATTTTGATCCGTAATCCGACCGCCAAGACACAGGACATCAAAGCCTGGCACCGGGACGCCACCAGAGACTACAACCGGCGGATGGAAATCGAATACGTCTCCTTGGTGTTTTACCTAACGGATGTATCGGAAAACGACCACTGCTTGAGTATCATTCCCGGAAGCCACTATCGCTTCGTCAACCTTAAACCCGGAGAGGTGACGGCCGGCTCCGAGTTCGACATAATCGGCCCAGCGGGAACTGCGGTGATCTTCCATGGTCGTTGTATTCATGCAGGAAAGCTGAAGCCCAGTTCACGGCAAAGGCGTACGCTGCACATTTACTACGCCCGAAGCGATCAGCCAAGGTACTCCGAGTGGACGGAAATTCCTTCACGGCTTTATCACAAGAACGATCCTATGCTGCCGCCGTTGCTCTACTCAAAATGGAATGCCACCCTGGTCTTTGAGGGCGTGGGGAAAAAGCCCAAGGACCTTCCTCAATCCATGTCCGCTGCGGATATGATTCGGGAAGTACAGAGGCGGGCAAACCCGGTGGCGTAGTATCGTGCTGTTTTCGCTCTCTTCAAGAGCTAGCGGCCCATTTCATCTCGCCTCCCGAACAGTCAGAACTTGATCTGCGTTCACACGTTCCAGCTTCTGCGTGATTCCGCTGGGCCATGTTATCTCAACCAAGCGCGCAGTCTTATCCTGTCCCAGCCCAAAGTGCACGCGCTTGTCGTTCGACGAAAGGTAACTGGACGCTGTCGAAACCGTAGCCCACTGTTGTAGCCCAGACTCGGTTACCACGCGAATCCGCGCGCCTATACCATCACGATTGCTGGTGGTGCCGATCGTGTTGATCGACAGCCAGTGATTGCCGTTGCCACCCTCGTTGTGAAGGAGCACTGCCCGTTGGTTGTTGCAATTGATCACAAGATC
>JASHOO010000440.1 GCA_030041035.1 Bryobacteraceae bacterium
AATCCTCGAGATGCTCGCCGACGCGCGCCGCGCCCAGGGCGACAAGTTCCGCCTCAAAGACTTCCACGATTTCGTCTGGAAGAACGGCAACGTGCCCATCGCGCTCGAACGGTGGGAGTACGTGGGGACGAAGCCGGAGGGGCTATAGCCGCTGGCGAAACCGGGCGGCCCGTTTTGCTCGTGCATGCGTTGGCGTCACAGCCCCATCCCTCCATCCACGCCCAGCACCTGGCCGGTGACGTAACTGTCCGGCTCCAGGAGAAAGCGCACGGCGCGGGCGACGTCTTCGGCGCGGCCGTAACGCGGGATCACGCCGTCCGTCAAGAAGCGCTCGTACTTGCCGCGGGCGATGCTGGCTTCGGCCATCCCCGCGGCCATCACTCCGGGACTGACCACATTGACGCGAATGTTCGCCGTGCCCCGGCACTCTTTCGCCAGAATGCGTGCCGCGTGCATCAGCGCCGCCTTCTGCGCCGCGTACGCGGTGGAACCGGTAAACAGCGCGGCAGCCTGCATGGTTCCGAGCAGCACGATAGCGCCTGGCGTGCCTGAGGCCTTCATGCGTTCGGCCGCTTCGCGCGCCAGAAGAATGGGGCCGAGATAATTGACCTCGTGGGATCGCAACATAGCGTCCCGCGGGTCCGCGCCCGGCGGAACACGCGCCGGATCGCCCGCGAAAACCACCAGACCGTACAACTCCTTCGCCCCATCCAGCAGGCGCCGGCGATCCGCTTCGATCGCCAGATCGGCCTGAATGATCTGCGCGCGGTCCCGCAAACGCTCGGCGCGCTCGCGATTCGCACGATAGCTCACCACCAGTCGCGCGCCCTCGGCGGACAGCAGCTCGCACACTGCCGAGCCCAGCCCGCCCGAACCACCGGCGAGCACGATTTCCCTTCCCCGCGGTATCTCAGCCACCGGCGGGCTCTTTCTGCGCGGCGGTTGCGATAGCCGTATAGCCGCAGGCAACCGTCACCAGAAACATGGTCAGGACTTCACTATCGCCGAGGTTCAGCTCGAAAACTCCCGCCACCATGGTCGCGATCACCGCGGCAATCGCGCCTCGCAGGACGAAACGCTCGTCACCCGGTCCCGGCGGCAGCTTGCCGAGCGCGCGCCAGAAATCCACGAGCACGCGGATGAGCAGCCACATCAGCATGAGCATGGTGGGGATGCCGCGTTCGGCGGCGTAGTGCAGATAGATGTTGTGCAGGTGGCCGTACCAGCCGTTGGGCAGCGGGCGCGGCACATCGGCCGGCACGTAATCGTTGAACTCGAGCCGCACTTCTTCGGGCCCGACCCCGAACCACGGGTGCTTCTCGATCATGCGCAAGCCGGTGCGCCAGGTCACCACGCGGAATTCGTTCGAGTCAATGTCCTTGCGCGGCCGGACGAATGACGCGACCCTCTGCCTCACCGAAGGCGGACCGGCGAGTACTGCCAGCGCCAATAGAAGCGGGATCAGCGCCACCACCCACTTCTTCCACGCCCAGATCAGATAGAGCCCCGCGACCAGTGTGGCCAGCCAGATGCTGCGCGTTTCGCCGAGCACCAGAGCCACCAGCAGAAGCCCGGCTGCGATACACCAGGGCCACAAACGCCGCACACTCCGTTCCGGACCGAAGAACAGGAACGCACCCAGCATGAGCAGTGCGAACATCTCCTCGCCGCCGAACGTCATCCAGTGGCTCATGGCGCCGGTGATGCGCTCGCTGGTGTAGTACTCATAGAAGTTCCTGCCGAGCGCATGTGCCTGATGCAGCTTGTGCACAAACTGCACCACGCCCCAGGCGGCGGTGAGCGCTCCCACAGCGCCCCACGAAAGCAGTAGCCGGCGGACCGAAAGCCGGTCGCGGATAGTGGAAAACACTACCGGCAGCATGAGGAACACGTAGAACTTGCGGACCTGCGGCAGGCCCACCGCGGGATGATCGGCGAGCGCGAGCGCGATGAGCGTTCCGGCCATGAACAGCCCCAGAGGCCACCAGATGGGCGGAATGCGCAGTCTGGCTCCGGAGAGAAGCAAGGCGGCGATGGCCAAGCCCAGCAGAATCTGCGATACCGCAATGGATAGCAAAATCGCAACCGCGGAGCCGAATGCGAGATAGAAGGCGGCGCGAGCGAGAACCGTTTGGGAGGAGTTCATGGGCCTTAATGAAGCAAAGTCCTTAGTATGTCAGAATACTTTAAGCGGGTTCCTAGTACCCGCACGGTACTTCGATCGGTAGCGGCTTTTCGTGGCTGCGGTGTACCATAGGTGATTACTTCATGAAAGATCTGCTGGAATCTCTCCAGCCCGGTGACCCGGATCTGAACCTGGCCCAGGCCATTGACCCGCAACGGTTGCCGGCGCACATCGCCATCATAATGGACGGCAACGGCCGCTGGGCGAACCGCCGCAACCTGCCGCGTGTCGCCGGTCACAGTGCGGGAGTCGGGCCGGTGCGCAGCACGGTGGAAACCTGTGCACGCATGGGGCTCAAAGTCCTGACCTTATACGCCTTCTCGGTGGAGAACTGGAAGCGGCCGCGCTCGGAAGTGGAAACGTTGTGGCGCCTGCTGCGCTTCTACCTGAAGAAGGAACTGCCGGAACTCCAAAAGAACGGCATCCGCCTGAAAGCCATCGGGCGGGTGGAAGCGCTTCCGCCGCAGGTACGGGCGGAGCTGGAATCAGTGATCGAGTCGACGGCGAAAAATCGCGGACTGCTGGTTAATCTGGCCATCAACTACGGCGGACGCTCGGAAATCGTGGATGCCGTCAACCACATCATCGAGACCGCTCGCCGCGAAGGGCGCCTGGATTCGCTTTGCGTGGATGAAGCCGCGTTTGCGGCAGGCCTCTACACGGCCGGCGCTCCCGATCCGGACCTGCTGATCCGCACCTCCGGCGAGATGCGCATCAGCAATTTCCTGCTGTGGCAGATTGCGTATTCCGAGCTCTATGTGACCGAGACACTTTGGCCCGACTTCAACCGCCGCGAGCTGTTGAAGGCCATCCTCGATTATCAGAAGCGCGACCGCCGTTACGGCGGACTGAGCAACGGAGCCTACAACGGCGCACGCAAGCATCGAGAGGCACAACTGGTCGAAGCCGTCGTCACTTCGCAATGAAGCGCCTGCTGACCGCCGCCGTCCTCATTCCAGTCATCCTTTACGTCGTCTACTTTGGTCAATCGTGGCTGCTGTTCGGCGTGACGGCGCTCGTCGCGCTGATCTGCTACTCGGAGTACTCGGGACTCGCGGCCGGCTACGGCGTCGCCAAACCGGGACCGATCGGATATGCCGCCGGGCTGCTGGTGCTGGCGCCCGTTCCGCAGGACGGTTACCTGATCCTGACGCTCGTGGCCTTGCTCTCGCTCTCGCTGGTGCTGCGGCTGGAGGATCTGCAACATGCTTTGCCGCATGCCGCTTTCCTGCTGTTTGGCATCGTCTACATCTTCGGCGCATGGAAGTTTGCGATTCTGCTGCGCGCCGCGAGCAGCCATTGGCTCGGCTATGCCCTGATCATGATCTGGATCGGCGATGGTTGCGCCTACTACACGGGCAAGAGCCTCGGCCGCCATCACCTGGCGACGCGCATCAGCCCGAACAAAACCTGGGAAGGATCGATCGCATCGCTCGTGGGTTCGGTGGTGTTTGGCGTTTTCTATCTCAACCGCACGTTGTCGGTGCCGATGCTGGAAGCGGGGCTGCTCTCGGCGGCGGCGAACATTGCCGGGCAGGCGGGTGACCTGGCGGAGTCGGCCTTGAAGCGGGGCGCGGGCGTGAAGGACAGCAGCACGCTGCTGCCGGGCCACGGCGGCCTGCTCGACCGGGTGGACAGCACGCTATTCGCGCTGCCGGTGGTCTATCTGAAGCTGTACTTCTCCTCGCTGCACCTTTTCTGATCGACGCCGGCAATCCACTCGAGCACCGCGCTATCGGTCCAGAAACGCGGGCGGGTTCTGGAGAGAAACCCCAGATGCCCGCCGTATTCGGTGGCGTGGAGCCGCACGTTGGGATTGGCGGTGACCTCCGGATGCTCGAAGACCTCGAAGGGAATGAAGATGTCGTCCTTGGCCTGGATGAGCAGCACGGGCACGCGGATGTGCTCCAGAAACTGGCGTGAGGACTGTGTCTGGTAGTAGTGGGCGGCGTCGCGGAAGCCGAATGACGGGCCGGTGAAGAGATCGTCAAACTCCCAGATGGAGCGCGCCTTTTTGAGCTGCTTCGCGGGAAAGCGTCCGGTGGCCGCCACTCTGGTGCGCATGCGCTTCAGAAACCGCCGCTCGTAGATACGATTCGACGGCCGCGCGATGGCTCGCGCACAGGCGGCCAGATCGATCGGCGTAGAGATGGCACAAACGCTCGAGATCAGCGGCACCGCCTCATCGCCCAGCTCGCCCGCCAGCTTCAGCACCATGTTGCCGCCCAGCGAATACCCCACCAGATGAACCGGTGTGCGGCGCTCGTCGCGCATGTGCTGGAGCACGGATCGCAGATCGCCGGTCAGGCCGGCGTGATACAGGGTGTTGGCGAGGTGGGCAGTGCCGCCGCAGGTTCGGATGTTGAAGCGGTTGACGACAAATCCGGCATCCAGCCCGGCCTTCGCCATGGTGCGCATGTAGCCGGCATCTGAGGCGCCTTCGAGGCCGTGCACCAGCACCAGCTCACCGCGCGCTGCGCCCGGCGGGCGTTGCGTCTGCATCAGCACCTGCACGTCCGGCTCGGTGTGGAACAAGCGGCTTTGTTCGGGATAGGGCCGCATGTCGAGGCGGCGCGGCCAGAAGTTGCCGAGAATCGTCAGCCAGTGCGGATTTGAGACGAGCGGCCGGTAGGGAGGCATCGGCAACGCTTAGGCCACCGCCGGATCTACCGCCTCCGGATTGACGCCGAGTTCGCTCAGCGCTTTCTTCGCGCGGGCCTTATCGAATGCGCCGTCGCGCGTCAGACGCGAGAGGGCCGCGGCGGTGATCGATTCCGCGTTCACTTCGAAGTGCCGGCGCAGATGCTCGCGGTTATCGCTGCGTCCGAAACCGTCGGTGCCGAGCGTGACCATGCGGCCGGGCAGCCACGGCGAAACCTGATGGGGCACGACTTTCATATAGTCGGTGGCGGCAATGATGGGACCGTCCGCTCCCTGGAGCGCCGCCACGATATGGGGAACGCGCTCGGGCTCTTCGGGATGCAGCCGGTTCCAGCGTTCGGTGCGCAATGCGTCGCGCCGCAGCTCGTTGTAGCTGGTCGCGCTCCACACGTCCGCGGCCACGCCGTAGCGCTCGGCAAGAATCTGCTGTGCGCGCACGGCTTCGTTCAAAATCGGGCCGCTGCCGAAAAGCTGCAACGTGGCCTTTCCATTCTCCGCAGATTTGAACTTGTAAATCCCCTTGAGGATGCCTTCCGCGGCGCCTTCAGGCATCGCCGGCATGGCGTAATTCTCGTTGTAGATGGTCAGGTAGTAGAAGCGGTCCTCCTGCTCCTGATACATGCGCCGGATGCCGTCCTGCACGATAACGGCGATCTCATAGGCGTAGGCCGGGTCGTAAGCGGCGCAGGTGGGCACCGTGCTGGCGAGCACGAGGCTGTGGCCGTCCTGATGCTGCAAGCCTTCGCCGGAGAGCGTGGTGCGGCCCGCCGTGCCGCCCATGAGAAAACCCTTGCCGCGCGCGTCGGCGAAGGCCCAGATCAGATCGCCCACGCGCTGGAAGCCGAACATCGAATAGTAAATGAAGAACGGAATCATCTCGATCCGATAGTTCGAATATGCCGTGCCCGCGGCGGTAAACGACGCCATCGATCCGGCTTCGGTGATTCCTTCCTCGAGAATCTGCCCGTCCTGCTGCTCTTTGTAGTAGAGGAACATGTCGGCATCATGGGGCTTGTAGAGCTGGCCGCCGGAGGCGTAAATGCCGAACTGGCGGAACAGCGACTCCATGCCGAACGTGCGCGCCTCATCC
>JASHOO010000441.1 GCA_030041035.1 Bryobacteraceae bacterium
AACGGAATGGCGGGGAGCAAAGAAGATAACGTCCGGTTCTCCTGGCTGCAAAGCTCATGCCGAGCATGCCGGTGGGAGTGGGGCTGTTTTGTGAGTCACTTGGAACCATTTCCTTTTGTGGCGCCTTATTCATGCCGCAGCGCCACTAGCGGATCGACTCGCGTGGCCCGGCGGGCCGGAAAATAGCAGGCCGCAAAACCCGCGAGCGATACCACCGCCGTGACTGCCGCCAGCGTAACTGGATCGTGCGGTGAAATCCCCCAGATTTGGCTCTGGATCAGCCGCGTCACCGCAAAGCTGGCAGCCACGCCTGTAATCACGCCCAGCCCGACCAGGCTCCCGCCCAGGCGGAAAACCAGGCGCAGCACCTCCCACCGCCCTGCCCCCAGCGCCACGCGAATTCCGATTTCGTGCGTCTGCCGGGAAACGGTGTACGCCACTACGCTGTAGACACCCAGGGTCACCAGCACCATCCCCACCACGGCAAAGATTCCCAGCAAAACCAGGCTGAAGCGCGGCTCGGCATAGGAGTACTGCCGGAGAATGTCCTTGAGGCTTGCTGTCATGGTCATGGCGACGTTGCGGTCGATGGCCCAAACCTCACGGCGCACGGCGTTCAGCGCCGCCATGGGCTCGCCTGAGGTCCGGACCAGGATGCCGCGCTCAAACGCCCCGGTGATCGTGTATGGAATGAACGCCTCCGGCCCGGCAGGCTCCTGGACGCCCTGGTTCTTCACATCCGCCACCACGCCGACGATCTCGAACACCGGATTCTCGACCGGAGGATACAGTTCCGTCCCGAGCATCACCAGCCGGATCTGGTGGCCGATCGGGTCTTCGTCGGCGAAGTATTTCTTCACCAGCGC
The DNA here is from genome assembly GCA_030041035.1 of Bryobacteraceae bacterium. Classification (GTDB taxonomy): domain Bacteria; phylum Acidobacteriota; class Terriglobia; order Bryobacterales; family Bryobacteraceae; genus QHXW01. Next base: position 867 of record JASHOO010000441.1, read on the forward strand.
ATGGTTCACCACCGCCACCCGGCGCGCCTCATGTACCTCGGTCTCCGACAATCCGCGACCGCTCAGGAACCGGATACCCAGCGTGGAAAAGTAGCCTTCACTGCACAACTGAAAGACGGTGTGCCATTTCTCTACGTGTGCCATGCCGGGCACCTCGATTTCGCTGGGAATCCCTCCGTACGGTGGCAGGCTGCCGATTTCGCTGGCGGCAACGACTCCCGGAAGTGCGTAGATGCGCTGCAATAAGGGACGGAAGAAGCGCTGTTTGGCGGCGGCGCTGCTGTATTGCAGGCGCGGCAGGGGGGTGCGCACCACCAGGATGTTGTCCGGATTCATGCCCAGATCCGTTCCCTGAAGCGCGATAAACGTACGCATGAGCAGTCCCGCGCCTACCAGCAGCACCAGCGATAGCGCTACTTCCAGCACCACCAGCGTGTTTCGCAGCCGGCCCCGGCGGAACCCTCCGCCTATGCCCTTGCCGGAATCCTTCAACGGCTCCGCAATTTCCAGCCTGGCGGACTGTAAGGCAGGACCCAGCCCGAATAGAACTGCCGTGAGCGCCGCCACCGCGAGGCTGAACAGCAACACCCGGTAGTCGATCCGGATCAGCACCTCATCCGGAATCAGGCCCCAGGGAATTTCCCGTGCCAGCAATTGAATGCCACCATAAGCCATCAGGCACCCCACCGCGGCGCCGCTCAGCGCCAGCAGCAAGCCTTCCACCAGCAATTGCCGCACGATCCGCCAGCGGCTGGCACCGAGCGCCGCCCGCAGGGCGATCTCCTTTTCGCGCGCCGAAGCCCGCGCCAGCAGCATGTTGGCTACGTTGCTGCAGGCAATCAACAGAAGAAATCCCACGGCCGCCGCAAGCGTGTAAACGACTTTGCTGAAATGGGCCACTGTGGCGTCCGTCAGCGTTTCCAGCCTTAGGGCAAACTTTTCCGGATATTCCTGCGGATACAGCCGCGCCACGCGGTGTCCAATCACGTCCAGGTCGGACTCAGCCTGCCGCAGCGTCACCCCCGGCTGTAGATGCGCGAAAGTGACAAACTCCCGGTTGACCAGCTCCGGATCACGTGGATCCGGGTTTACCGGCATCCACAGGTCGACGCCATGCCGGCTGAATCGCGACGGCATAATCCCTACCAGGGTGCGTGCCTTGCCGTTCAAGACCAGCGTGCGCCCTACTACGTCCGGATCCCGGTTGAAACGCCTGGCCCACAATTTGTAGCTGATAGTGAAAACCGGCGGAGCGCCCGGCCGTCCGTCCTCCGGCGTGATCGCGCGGCCCACGAGCGGCGGTACTCCCAATACACGAAACGTGTTTGGCGTGACGATGGCCCCCCAGAAGCGCTCCGTGCCCTCTGCGCCCGTGTACAAAACATCCACGTCCTCGGTGCCGAAAACCTGGTCGAAAACGTGATTCTGTCCCTGATATTCCAGGAATTCGGGAATCGAGAACGAACCGCGCTTGCCCTGTTCGCCGCGCGCCGGGTCTTCAACCGAGAGAACCACCAGCCTGCCCGGATCCCTGTACGGAAACGGATCCAGCAGCACGTTGTTGATGACACTGAAAATCGTGGTCGCTGCGCCAATTCCCAGGGCCAGCGCCGCAATGGCCAGGACCGCAAATGCCGGCTGCTTGCACAAGCTGCGGCATCCGTAGCGCAGGTCCTGCCAGACGGAATGAAAGAACATGGCGACCAGAATTCTGTTGCGTTTCGCCTTGGACTTAAACGGCTTACAGGAAAACTTATCTGATTTTCCTTGTCAATAATAGCAATTTACGATGCACTTTGGGGGAAATCCGTGAGAATTTCCGGGGCCGCTATCGCGCTGGCGCCGGCGCCGTCCGATGTTGCGTAACATAGCGCTCGACATATTTCGAGAACTCCTTCTCGAGCGCCGGCCGCGCGCGATCCCTCTGCTTCATGGGCTTGCCTTCGATCTCCAGCACGGGCAGCAGGCCGCGCGTAGTGGAGGTAATAAACACCTCGTCCGCACTCTCCAACTCCTCTGGAAGCAGCTCCTTCTCACCGATTCCGAACCCTGGAACGTGCACCTCTTCGAGCAGCACGTTCCGCGTCACACCCGGCAGGCAGCCCGCGCTGAGCGGCGGCGTCCAAACCTGATTTTCGCGCGCAATAAAGATGTTCGCCGAAGTGCACTCGGAAACCTCGCCTCTCTCGTTCAGCAGGACGACTTCATCCCAACCCCGGGCATGCGCCTGCTCCACCCAGGTCAGATTCATAGCCCAGGAGAGGATTTTCGTCCCCGCGAACGGCGAGGCCGCATGCCGCGCCTGCCGGATCAATCCCAGCTTCACGCCACGGCCCCAGTCGTGGAGATCGGAGGTCAGGGCAATCATGTCGCTCCGCCGCTCCGAAGGCCCCGTCCACACGCTGCCATCGTTGCGCACCACAACCACGCGCAGCGAGGCGTTGTGCGCACGGTTGGCTTCCACCAGCTCCAGCAACCTCCGCTGTGCATCCGCCTCGGTACACGGCATGGGCACATGGAACAGCGCTGCATCCTTAACCATGCGCGCCCAGTGCCGTTCAAAGGCGAACAGTACGCCGTCCAGAATCCGAATCGTGCTGAACACACCCCACCCCGCCAGCAGCCCCACCTGGCCGGGCGCCAGCAGCTTCTCCGAAGAGTCGCGCACCTGATCGTTGAACAGAACGTGCCGGTGAATCACCGTTTCATTGTATCCGACCCGCCGAATCCGGATTCCCGTCTCTGATTTGCCGTACCATGGGGATAGCCATGCGCTCCTCGTCTCCCGACACCCTCGTCATCGGCGGCGGCATCATCGGCGCCTCCATCGCCTGGAAACTGGCGCTCGCCGGACTGCGCGTCTCGCTCGTCGATGCCGGTTCGGTGGGTGGCGAGGCCAGTTGGGCCGGAGCCGGTATGCTGGCCCCCGGCGGCGAAATCGTCTCGCGCGAACCCTGGCTTGATCTCGCGCTCGAAAGCATGCGCCTCTATCCCGCTTTCGTCGCCGAACTCCAGGCCGCCACCGGAGTGGTGATCGACTATCGGGTCTCGGGCGGTATCGACGTGGCTCTCGATGACGAAGAGTGGCGCGCCCTGGGCGCGCGCGCCGAACGCCAGCGGGCCCTCGGCATCGCTTCCACTGTGCTCGACCGCCAAAGTCTTCTCGATCAGGCTCCGCTTTGCCGCGATCGCGACTACGCCGGCGCGGTTTTGTATCCGGATGACACCCTGGTCGACCCGCGTGACGTGATGCGCGCCCTGACCATCGCTTGCCGCTCCGCCGGGGTCGAAATTCGCGAAGGCTGGCGCGCTACTTCCCTGCACGTCTCACGCGGCTCGGTCCTGGTAGAAAGTCCGGCCGACAGCTTGCATGCGCCCTTTGCCGTTCTCGCCGCCGGCGCCTGGTCCACCGGTATCGCCATCTCCGGCACCACCCTCCCCGCGCTCCCCATCGCCTTCCCCGTCAAAGGTCTCTTAATCAGCTATCCGCTTGAGCCGGGCGTGCTTCGCCCCATTTTGCGCCGTGGCCATACCTACTTGTTACAACGCGCCACGGGAATCATGATCGCCGGCACCACATCGGAAGAGGTCGGCTTCAACCGCACGGTCGACGAGCATTCGATCGACGACGTCACCGCCCGCGTGGGTGAGCTGCTGCCCTGGATCCGCCGCCATCAGCCCACAGCCGCCTGGATTGGCTTCCGCCCCGCTGCCGATTCGCCCGGACCGGTCATCCACCGCGCCGCCGACACCGGACTCTGGCTGGCCTACGGTCACTACCGCAACGGCATCCTGCTGGCGCCGGTCACCGCAAAGCTCGTAACCGAAGGCATCCTCGCCACGCGAGCTCCCGCGGCCGCGCATTCCTTTTCTTCGTAACTTTGCCGCCCGCCAACGCGAACTCTCATAGAGGGGCTTGCGCCGCGGCTTTTTGGTAATGTGTGGGAGAGTCGGTCTCCCTTGCAACCGCATCCCGCCGAGGACCTGGAATCCCTCATGGCCGCGTACCAGCAGGCCGATCGCACAGCCGCCGAGGCCTTGATCGAACGCCTGAGCCCCCAGTTGCATCGCTTCTTTATGGCTCAAGTGGTGAGCCGGCGTTATGCGGACGACTTGCTGCAGGAAACCTGGTTGCGGATTCACGAAGCGCGCCACACCTACCGGCCCGGCGAGCCTGTGCTTCCCTGGATCTACGCTATCGCCCGCCACGTCCGCGTCGATAGTTACCGCAAAGTGCGCCGCACCGAGAGTCGCGAGCAGCAGGTGGACGTGCTTCCCGAGGCCCCGCCGCACGGAACCGGTTCGCAGCCGGGGCCCGATCTCGATGCCTTGCTTCGCGTGCTTCCCGAGAGCCAGCGCGAAGTGATCGTCATGCTCAAGGTCTCGGAAATGACGATCGAACAGGTGGCGCAGGCAACCTCGTCGAGTGTAGGATCGGTGAAACAGAAGGCGCACCGCGCGTACCGGAAGCTGCGCGAAGTGCTGGAGAATATGGGTTTTGGAGATCGCGGCCGGAGATCAACGGAATGACGCCCGAACAAATAGACCGCGTCCTCGCCGAATCCGCCCGGCGCAGCCCGCCGCAGGAAGTCGACGCCGCCGTAGTCGAGCGCGCGAAAGCCTCGCTTGCATCGTCGCTCGAACCGGTGCGCCCGCTCCGGTCATCGCGGGTTTTCCTGACGATTCTCTTCATCATCTCCGCAGCCGTTGCGGTTCTCGGCGCTGTGGTTTTCGGCGTGCGCGGCCTTCCCGTTTTGAGCGCCATCCAGCGCGCCGTGATCTTCCCCATGCTGATCGCCGCAGCCGCCGTGGCGGGTATCGCCAGTGTCCGCGAGATGCGGCCCGCCGCCGGAAGACGCATCGGTTCCCTGGCGCTGGCTCTGAGCATTCTCGTGCCGCTCGCCGCCTTTGCCTTCCTGTTCCGGAGCTACGATCCCGGCAACTTCGTCCCGGACGGCGTCAAGTGCCTGACGGCCGGATTGGCCTGCGCCATTCCGGCAGCCATCATCGCCGCTCTGGTCCTCCGCCGCGGTTTCGTACTCGATTGGCCGGCCGCGGGCATCGCTGCCGGCACCCTCGCCGGCCTGGCTGGAATCGGCATGCTGGAACTGCACTGCCCCATCCTCAAGGCCCCGCACATCATGGTCTGGCACGTCGCTGTGGTGTGGATCAGCGGGTTAGGAGGTTGGCTGGCGGGATGGATGGTTCAAACCGCGAAGCGCCGTAGCGGCTGAATACGGCCCGGCGCGCTTTCCTCCAGCGCTCAAAACCCCGCGTAGTAATCATACCCGCGTTCCGCCCAATAATCCGGCGGCCGGGCGTTACTGAACGCGATTCTCCCAATGCGCTTGAGATTCTTGATGCCGTACTTGACGGGAATCACCAGCCGCAGGGGCGCGCCATGCTCGGAAGGGAGCGGCTCGCCGTTCATCTCGTAGCACAGCAGCGTCTGCGGATGCAGCGCCGACGCCATGTCCAGGCCCACGTAATACTCGCGCTCCGGCGTCTCAAGCCCTACGTAGCTGTTCGCATCGGTCTGGCCGGGCGCGTACTTGGCCACGAAATCCCGGAAGCGCACGCCGCCCCACTTCAGGATGCGGCTCCATCCTTCGATGCACTTCAGCTCCGTGATCATTTCCACCTTCGGCAGCGCTTGCACATCCGCCAGCGTCAAAGAGAGCGGTTCCGTGGCGCCGGCAATGCCGTCGACCGTCAGCTTCCAATCCGGATCCGGGTCGTCCTCTAGGCCCAGATCACCGTTCTCTCGCGGGCTTTCCACATCATCCGGGGCATAGGCGCGCGCCAGCCGGTTCTCGCTGGAGTAATCCCGCCACGTCTGTTCATTCGCGCGCAGCGCGAGGCGCAGGGGCCATTGGACGCCGTCATCGGGCCGCCGCGTGTCCAGCCATGCCCAGGCACCTGCGCCCGCCAGAGCCGCCGCACCGCCCACGAGAAAACTGCGACGCGTCTTGCGCGCCATCTCGCGGTCCACAGCGGCGTCCTCGTCGGAAGCCGGCGGAGCTGCGGGCTCCTCAGGCGCAGGCGGCGCAACCGGCTCTTCTTCACTCATTGCGCGCTCTCATCGGAAACGATCTCGTATCCTGTCACCATCGAGCGAAAATTATTCCACCCCGCCCGCATGACCTGTGCGATGTGAACCACAAAAAACGCGACGTAGCCCAGCGTCAGCAGGAAATGCTCGACGCGCGCCGTCCTGTATCCTCCGAGCAGCCAGGTGAGCCAGCCGAACTGCACCGATTTCCAGATCGCCAGGCCCGTGACCAGCGATCCCGCTCCCATCAGGATGATGCCCGTATAAGCGAATTGCTGCGCTCCGTTGAATTTGCGGCGCGGGGGATGTGTCTTCGTCAGGTGCAAATCGTAAAGCGTCACCTGGATCGCTTCCCGCAGCGAATGCCGATTCGGCACCAGATACCGCCACTCGCCGGAAACGATGGTGTAGGTCACGTAAGCCACCCCGTTGATGGTGAACAGCCAGGCAAACGCGAAGTGCCACGCCATCCCTTCCGCCAGCCGGTACCCGAGATGGAACGCCTTGTAAAACCAGTCGGGAAAGAAATGAAACACGGTGAAACTGCCGATCCCGACGCGGTAAACATCGTTGGCCCAGTAGATCCACAGTCCGCTCCAGATCATGATGGCGAGGAGCGGGAAATTAATCCAGTGGAACCAGCGGATGGCCGCCGGATGTTTGGATTCCAGCCGTTTCACATTCCTTGATTCGATGGTAGCGTGCGGAAAGTTATGGTAACAAATGCGGCCGCCTCGCCTCACTCCTTCCAGCTCCCAAACGGGCTCACCTTGGCGCGGCGCGCGTCGAGGATCAGGTCGGGAACGCGCTTGCGGCGGCGCATGAGCTGCTCCACCATGCGTTCAAACTGGTCCTCCTCGCCCGCCAGCCATTCCGGCGGGACCTGCTTGCACGCCTGATCCACTATCGCCTCCGGAAAATGGACCACGCGTTCCAGCCACGGCTCAAACTGAGCGAGCGAGGTCACGCCGTCATAAACCAGTTTGCGGGGATAAAGGCCCTGCACCGGCGAATCGATGAAATTCCATTCCGGCCCGTTAAACGTGAATCCATGGTCAATCATCATGGCGATGAAGCCCATGGTCAGCGGGTGCGCCTCGGCCGCCAGCGGTACCCATTCCCGCACGCGTGCGCGGAAGAAGACAGCTTGCCGTCCGTCGGCATTCGACACCCATTTATCGAAGACCAGTACGCCCAGAAAATCCTCCAGGTTGCGCACCTTGTGGAGCAGAGCGTCCGGGACAAAATCATAAACCCCGATTCGCTCCGGATCACCCGGATATAGCGAGCCGAACTGCCATCCCGCGGACACCGGAATTTTGCTCGCGCCGAGTTCGATCGAGACGCCT
>JASHOO010000442.1 GCA_030041035.1 Bryobacteraceae bacterium
ACTGTTCCGGCACAGCGCAAAACCTCGACGGGTACAGAACCCGAACTCCCCGCGATCCTTATTTCCTAGGTGGACCCTGGTCTCCTGCCTTAAAGCGGGCATGGCATAAGCCGCAGGCACGGTTCACCTCCTCGAGTTGTGCCGTGAAACCCGGCCTGTCGTTGGCTGCAGCCAGGGAAGCCAACCGGGCGGTCGCGCCCAACCGGTTATATGCTAATTCCCAGGAGCCGTGCCCTGTCATATCGATACCCAGGACGTAGCGCTTTGATGACCGGTAGCGTCGGCGAAATTGTCTGCCCGGAACACTTCCCGTGCGCCAATATATTGATGGCGCCCCACCAGTACGATTACGAAGGAAACTGGCTGTTTTGCATCTTTGACAACGACATAATACGCGGCGCCAGGATTGGATTTGGACAGGGAAGATTTCGGTGGGAAGACTACGGTCTGGATTCCGCCGAGGCTCTCAGTAGTCCTCTGGCATACCGAATTGAGGTGATTACTCGATCTGGAGTCCAAGCCTGCCTCTTCTCCGGGAGTTACGACCGGACACCTGTCGAGTCGTGCTCCGATCCCATGCGCCTCAGTTTTTCTGACAACCACATGGAGCTTTTCGGCTTCGAAGGCTGGCCGGAAATGCTCTGGCGTTTCCAGTCCCCTTGCGGCTCGTTGGCCGTGGAACTGCAGGTGGTGCCCCAAGGCCTGGTCCTCTGGCCCGACTCCCTTCTGCCACACAACACGTTTTCCATGTGCATCGGAGCATGTGCTGTGCGTGGCATCGTGCGCACAGCGGATGACGAGATGCGAGTAGCAGGGGGGGGCTTCTACGATCATCCGAGAGTGTTGGCGGAAACGAATGATGTGGCCCCGTTCGGCTGGTACTTGTATGCGCCGGTTCGATTCGGCAACGGAATCATGATCGTCGGCTATCACGCCGAAAATGGCGCCGGACGGATCGATGAGCAATATTCAGCCGCATTCCTGGCAGCTCCGGGTGGAATCCAGCGCTGGTTACCGAAGCTGCGCATCCGTAACTTGCGATTCGATGCCCATGAACGTGTGCAGGGCTGGGATGCCGAGATGAATGGACCGGGGGTAGATGTTTGGTACTCGGTCCGGGTCGAGCCCCTATCTTTGACTTGGTTATGGACCTCGGAACCCGGCCAGATGACCTTGGATCAATATGTCGCTTTTCCGTTGTCAATGGTCGTCGAAGGGAAGTGCACCCTCGACGGGGTCACCACGCGCCTCGAACAGGGCCATGGCATTGCAGAACTCCTGGTTCGGAAGGGATACCGACCATCAAAGTACCCGTAACCCCGCGGGGCGAGCCCTCGACTGCCGCTACATGTTCCAACCTCGTCCCACTACTGTACTTCTGCGCCTTGAGTGGTCCACCACGCAACCGGCATGCGCCCGCTTGCTTCAACCTCAGTTTACGAGATGATCCGTGCGAATTTGTCGAGATCTATATGGGATGTTCCGCAGCTCGATCAAGAAGAGAAACGGAAACTGATAGCCAACACACCACCCTATCAGGTGCGCGCACGAACCGACAGTGAGCCGGCATTGGGTTCGGGAGCGATCTACCCGATTGACGAGTCGGAGATCACGGTGGATCCGTTTTTGATCCCTGACGAGTGGCCGCGGGCATTTGGGATGGACGTGGGCTGGAACCGCACGGCGGTTGTTTGGGGGCCCGCGATCCAGGTAGTGGTGTCATATACCTATACAGCGAGCACTACCAGGGGCAGGGAGAGCCGGCATCGCACGCCCAGGCGATTCGGGCTCGTGGCGATTGGATTCCCGGCGTCATTGATCTCGCCTGTCTGGGCAGTTCACAGATCGACGGGCGAACGCTCATGCAGCTCTATGGTAAACTGGGCTTGCGTCTGTTACCCGCTGTCAATGCGGTGGAGGCAGGGATCACGGAAGTCTGGAATCCGCTGGTGTCCGGGCGGCTCAAGGTTATGGCCAGTCTGACCAACTGGCTGCGCGAGTTTCGCAAATATCATCGGGACGATAAGGGATCGGGGAAGATCGTGAAACGGGACGATCACCTGATGGATGCCACGCGATACCTGATCGTCAGTGGCAGGCTCGTCATTCAGGTCCAACCGCAGCCGGAGCCGGTTGAACCACGTCCGTACCTCGGGCCAGGTGCTTGGATGAACCTGTGAACCAATCGCGATGCTTGTTGGATTCTGTCGTGATCAGAGGCTGCGGCTCAGCCCAAAACAGGCCGATTTGGCGTGCGTTTCGATGGCCAATCAAGCGTTTTTCAACGGTTTTTCAAAGGAAATCAAACGGCACTCAGAAGATCTAACGGTTGACTTCGCCGCGGACAAGAGCGCTCATGAAGGCATGATCGTAGCCATTTATGCGCGCGTCAGCACCTCGGACCAGAGCTGCGAAATGCAGCTCTATGAGTTGCGCCAGTATGTCCAGAAGCGCGGCTGGGAAGTCTTTGCGGAGTACGTAGATACGGGGTTCAGCGGTGCCGTGGCCAGCCGCCCGCAACTGGACCGGCTGCTGGGCGATGCGCGGCTGCATCGGTTCGACGCGGTGCTGGTATGGAAACTCGACCGTTGGGGTCGCAGCGTGGCCCATTGCGTTCGCAGCATTCAGGAACTGGTGGCGCTGGGCATTCGGTTCCTCAGTCCCAATGAATCGATCGACACGGGGGCAGAGAGCCCTATGTCGCGCTTCCTGCTGCACCTGTTCGCCGCTTTCGCGGAAATGGAGCGGGAAATCATAGGCGAGCGCGTGCGGGCTGGCGTAAGGGCGGCCAAGGCCAAAGGAACGCGTATGGGGCGGCCCCAGCGCGTATTCCGGCGGGCTGAGGCGCAACGCTTGCGCGCGCAGGGGAAAAGCTGGCGGGAGATTGCACGGGCGCTGGAAAACCCCATGTCTACGGTCATCGACTGCTGCCGTTCGGAAAACCCTTCCCTGAGTTAGCGCAGATTCTGACGCAAACACAACCCCTTAGCTGATAGCTGGTTAGCGTTCGGAAAACACCTGTTTTCCGTGCGGCCGCAACTAGACGGCCCACTTCCTGATCACACAGTAACGTCGAAG
>JASHOO010000443.1 GCA_030041035.1 Bryobacteraceae bacterium
CGCTTCGAGCAGCAGGCCGCCATCGACTTCATCAATAGCGTCATCCGCCGCGGCCAGGATAAGGCCATGCTCGTCAGCTTCGACTCCAACGCCGAGCTGATAGCCGACCTGATCGACGATCCGGAGAAGCTGGCCGACGGCATTCGCAGCCTGCGCCCCGGCGGCGGCACCGCCCTCTACGACGCGCTCTATTACGCCTGCCGCGACAAGCTCCAGCTCGATAAGCCGCGCTACCGCTTCCGCCGCGCGGTCATCATCGTGAGCGACGGCGAGGACAACCAGAGCCGCGTCTCCCGCGATCAGGCCCTGGAAATGGCGCAGAAGGCCGACGCCGTCATCTACTGCATCTCCACCAACATCACGCGCATCGAAAGTGACGGCGATAAGATTTTGAAATACCTCTCGGCTGAGACTGGCGGCCAGTCATTCTTCCCCTTCAAGGCCGAGGATCTGGCCCAGTCATTCGAGAACATCGCCAATGAGCTGCGCCACCAGTACACCATCTTCTACCGCCCCAATCCCTTCCACACCGACGGCCTCTACCACGCGGTCGCTCTACGCGTCAAAAACCGCCACGATGTCATCGTCCGCGCCCGCAAAGGCTACTACGCGCCCAAGATGTAAGATTGGGGAATTTCGCTGGGAACAAACCACCCCGTTCCTCCGTCTTTGAAGAAGCGGCCCACGCCGCCTGGGAGGGACTCCGTGCGAAAGCTTTTGTTCTGTGCGTTACTTTCTGCGTTTGCCCTGCATGCTGCCGAGCTCACCGGCAAATGGTCCGGAAGCTTCGATATCACCAATGAGCAAGGCGAAACCAAGCCCGACACCGCCTATATGGACCTCAAAGAATCCGCAGGTGAGGTCACCGGCACCGCCGGCCCCAATGAGGATAAACAATGGGCCCTCCGCAAGGGAAAATTGGACGGCCAGAAGCTGACATTCGAAGTGGTCACCGACGACGGCGGCGTCCTCGCATTCGAGCTCACTTTCGACGGAGCGTCCATCCAGGGCTCGTGCACCGGTACTGGAAGTGGCGGCGAAAAGCTCTCAGCCAAGGTGAATTTGAAACGCGCGGGCTGAACCTTTACTCCGCCCCCAATACCTCGTTCAACCGAGCCCGATACGACTCGCGCGCCGCTTCGTACGTTCGCTTCGCCTCCCCGCGCTCCTCAAGGCGAATGTGCGGACTCTTCTGCGCCCAGCACTGATCCACTGCCTTCAAGCACCATTCGGCGCTCTGGCGCGATGCCCGGATGGGCTTGTCGCCGACCATCACGAAGACCGGGTTCGTGTGCGAAGACGGCAGAATCCGCAGAGCCACCCAACTGCTGCGGTTAATCTTGTACTCGAAAACGATCGGCCTCTCGACGCCGTCGGCTTCCACCTCCTGGCGCGCTACCGGTTCCCCGTTGACCACCAGCTCCAGCGGCACTTTGCGCGAATTGCCGATGCGCGCACGTTCCAGATCCCAGTACGGTTTCTCATCGTATGGCAGCTTGCGGACTTTCTCATCCGGCGTCTCCTCCAGCAGTGCCGCCACGCTGGCAGTTACGTGCACCGCCTCCGGTGCCGCCAGCTTCACATCGCTCGTTCCCATCTCAACGCCATTCACGCGGAAGTCGATCAGGTGGCTTTTGCCATCCGACACGTAGTTGCGGCCCTCGCGAACGCCGTCCACCCAATCGCGGTAATCATGCTTGTCGCGCTGGCGCACGTAGCTCCGCCCCAGCCCTACCCGCTCGCCATAGATACACGGAAAATCAGTCTCTCCGCTGATGCGCGTGCGATACCCGACATTCAGCGTGTGATACCAGATGTTCAATTCCCAGACATACGGCGTATCCACCGTCGAAATGAAATCCACCAGGTTCTGCGTCACGCCTACGATATATTCGTTCGCCCCGATTCCGTCAAACGGCGGAATCTCGTCGCTCGGCAGCTTATCGCTCTTCAGCGCCAGGCCCCATCCCGAGTGAGCGAAACCGGCCACCGCATTCTGCGATTTCGCCCAGCGAAAAATCGGAATGCCCCAGCTCGGCCAGTCTTCGATCCGCTTGGTGCCGGGGTAATCCTGCTCGGAGAGCCCCAGCAGCACAATATGCCCGGTGTGGCTCGAAGGGAACCCCGAAACTTCCACGTCGTACCGCATCAGGTTGTCCTTCGTCGAGAGCGCATTATCCTTGCCCTCGAAGAATGTCTTCTGGAAATACCACCCCGGACCCCAGCTCAATACGCTGCCCACCTTCAAATCCTCGCCCAGGATGTAACGCATCATGTCGCTCGGGTAGACGCCCTCGGTCGGCTTCTCATAATGTGCGCAGCCGGCAGCGTGTATGTGATGGTCCCCCGAATACCACCCCTGTTTGGCCGGATCGATCCACCTTTCCAGCCGGAAAACCAGCTCCATCGGCTCACCGCCCACATGTACTTTCCGCGCCTTCTTCCGGTACTCCGGGCCGCGCGTGTACTCAATCGTGTAATCCCCCGGCGGCAGCAATAGAAAATCTCCGTTCGCCCGATAAACCTGCGGCTGAAAAGCCAGATCGGGGGCCAGACGCTTGGCTTGTGACGGATAAACGCGATCCTCGGTGTCTCGTACCAGGAACGAAGCCGTAGTCGGCTGGTCATCACTGTCGTAAACGCGCAGCGTCACCTTCGTCGCCGGCTTGGCCTCGAACAAAAGATCCACCTGGCTGCGGAAACCCAGATCCTGCGTTCCCTGCCCGACATTGAATTCCAAACGGGCCTCGCGCTTGCCCGAGTCGCGCGAAAAAAGCTGCAGGATTCGATACTCCACCTCCAGCCCCGAAAGCCGCGGCCGCATAGGCTGCTTGTCGAACGTGCGAATGTCCAGCCAGCGCCGGTTCACCGCGTAATCTGGGCTGCCGGCCAGCATGCCTGCGTTCGGACTCTCCGCCACCAGCACCGGCGTAATCCCCGCCTGATTGACGACCTTCACCAGAAATGTGCGCCATCCCTGCTCTACGAGTTCCGGCCTGGCCGGACCTTCCTGCACTTTTACCCGGCTCTCCGGATTAATTTCGATTCCCACCAGGCAATGGCGATCGAGGACCTTCTGAATCGCCGTCGCGTCTGCTGCGCTTTTCAACGCGGCTGTCTCATCCGCCGGTAGCGGTTCTCCCAAAAACTGAAGCGCTTCCAGCAAGCGCGAGACCTGCGCAGCCAGCGGTTGCAGCTCCACCGTCGGCACCACCGGCAGTTCCTGCGCCGCGGCAGCCCCGCAAACCAGCAACACCACACACGCCACCCGCATCCAGCCACCTCCGGTGGAATTGTACTGCCAAAACAGGGTAAGATCGTACCCGGAGCGTTTCTGCAAAGCAGGTGACGGTCCCTAATTTTTGATCCAACAGTCAAAAATAGGGAGTCCGGCTCGAATGAAACTGCGCTGGTGAGCAAGCTCCGGCTGGATGAACCGGAACGGAGAAGCCTAAAGGCGCTCGGCGGGCACCCGCCCCGTTTACAAAGTGGGGGTCAAAACGGGGGTCGCACGGCCCAGTGGTACGCTCCAAACTGCTCTAACCGTGGCCAAAGTGCATCAGCCAGCCGATGCCGAATAACGCCACGAGGAAGCAACCAAAAACGTAAAGCCCGTAATTGAGTCGTTCGCGGTCCGTCCGCTTGCTGACTATTCCTAGTACTATCGAAGTGAATAGCGAGAACAGAAGGGAAGCCTCGAAGTGCGAAAGGGTCATTTTGGGCATCAGCTTTTCCTCCCTCCGGCGATCTCATAGGCGTCCACCATCGCCAGAATGTTCAGGAGGCCGGCGGTCACCAAAAATTTTGTGCCATAGTCGTGAACGGCTCCCGCCATGTCCGGCTGATTGTACCCGAGCCACGACGTCAGCAGGTACAAAATGCCCGAAGCGATATCGCCGAGAAAGCCGCCCCAGTTGATCAAGATAGTCAGGATGTCACCGGATTCCGGCTTGAACATCGCGCCGCGCATCAGCAGCCCCAGCACGAACATACAGGTGATCGACGCCGCCAGCAGCACGCCGCGACCCCTTCGCTTCAGCAGAAAATGCCCGCCGCCAGGCACCAGCCAACCCACCGCCACCGGCGCCAGCCAGACGTTGAGCGGAGGCATCGGCTCCTTCGCCGCTTTCTCTTTCGCAGCCATGGATAAACTACCATTGTAGAATATCGGTGAACTGCATGACGCCGCTTTTACTATTGGCGCTCCTCGCTTCTCCTGAACTGGAACGGTTAACCAAACTGGTGGCTGATTCCGGCCGTGTGGTGGAGATCGCGGTTCCGCCATCCGAGAGGCTGGCGCCGCCACCGAGAATCGCGCCAGGCGCTCCGCCGCTAGTAAGTTTCCGGCTCTTCGACGGCCAGATGCGCCATCGCTTCAGCAACTTAGATCTGGTTATGGATGATGCGGGCCACTAGATGCGTCCTCGCCCTCGTCGCCGTGTCGGTTGCCGCTCAGGATCCGGTGGCGAAGGGCATCGAGGAGTTTCACAAGGGCGACTACATGGCTGCACAAGCCACGCTGGAGCAAGCACTTAAGCAGAATCCAAGTAATGCCCACGCGCGGACATTCTTAGCCCTCTCGCGCGCCGCAACCGGCGGCTGCGACACGGCCACGAACGATCTTACAGCGGCGTATTCGGGCAAAAACGCGGAACTTCGACGGCTGGCGGGCTTGGCGCTGGTACAGTGCCACATGGTGCACAATCGCCTGGATGCTGCCCTGCCTATTGTGATGGAGTTGGAAAAGCAATTTCCCAACGATGCCGACGTTTTGTACGAAGCCGCCAAACTGGACATGAAGGCCTGGAACGACGTGGTGTTCCAGATGTTTCAGAAAACGCCGGCTTCCTACCGGGTGAACCAGGTCTCAGCGGAGATCTTTGAAATCCAGGGCCGGTACGCGGACGCAATTGCGGAATATCGCAAGGCGATCGAAAAAAACCTAGCGGCCGTGAACCTGCATTTCCGGCTGGCCCGGGCGCTGCTAATGGAGTCGCATTCGCCGGAAGCAATGAACGAAGCCCAAAGGGAGTTCGAGGCGGAACTGAAGCTAAATCCGCATGATGCGGTGGCGGAATACGAAATCGGGCAGATCCTGCTGGCGGAGAACAAGCCGCAGGAGGCGGCGCCGCGGCTGGAGCGGGCACTGGCGCTCTCCCCTGATTTTCCGGAGGCGCTGCTGGCTGTCGCCCGGTTGCGTGCGGAAGCCAAACGCAACGACGAAGCCATCGAGTTGCTCGAGCGAGCGGTGCGGCTCGAGCCCGAAAACGAAGCCGCACATTACAACCTGATGCTGGCCTACCGCAATGCGGGTCGTAGCGAGGACGCGGTGCGCGAGAAAGCGGTCATTGACAAACTGCAACGCCCGCCGGCGGGAGAATTCACCGAGTTTCTGAAGAAGCTCGGCGAAAAAGCACCCAACCAGTGAAGGGACTCGCTCTTTTTGTGGCCCTGACGGCGACCGCGAGCGCGCCGGAGCTGCCGGAGTTCCGCAACGTGGCGGCAGAGGCGGGACTGGTCCAGAGCTTTCCGAACGGCGGCAGTGAATCGAAAAAATACATTGTCGAAACCACGGGAAGCGGAGTCGCCTTCATTGACTACAACAATGACGGACTGCTGGATATTTTTGTGCTTTCCGGCCCCGGCGGAACAAATCGCCTGTATCGCAATGAGGGCAATGGCCACTTCACCGATGTCACCGAAGAGGCGGGACTCAAAAGCGACGGCTGGAGCCAGGGCGTTTGCGCGGGAGACTTCGATAACGACGGGTTTACCGACCTGCTGGTCACGTCGTGGAACGGCCTGGCGCTTTATCACAACGTGGGCGGCCGGCGATTTGAGAACGTCACGGTAAGAGCCGGATTGAAGCAGGACCGCGCACGCTACAACACGGGATGCGCCTTTCTCGATTACGACAACGACGGACGGCTCGACATATTCGTCGCCAATTACGTGAAGTTTGATTTCGCCACCACGCCGAAGCCGGGCGAGAATCCCTATTGCTGGTACCGGGACCTGGCGGTGAACTGCGGGCCGCGCGGGCTGCCGTTCGATCACAACATTCTCTATCACAACAACGGCGATGGGACGTTCACGGACGTCTCGGACGCTTCGGGCATCTCGAAATCCAATCAGAGCTACTGCCTGGGCGTGCTCACGGGCGATTTCAACCAGGACGGCCGGACGGACATTTTCGTGGCCTGTGATCAGACGCCCTCACTGCTGTACATCAACCGCGGCGACGGCACTTTCAGCGAGGAAGGTGTGCTGCGAGGGGCGGCGTTCGATGACAACGGCAAGGCCATGTCGGGGATGGGCGCGGCATCGGCCGATTATGACGGGGACGGCAAGCCGGACATCTTCCGCACGAATTTTTCCGACGAGCGCGAGACGCTGTACCACAACCGCGGTGGAGCGGATTTCGACGACGCGACGATCAGCGCAGGCCTGGGGCGCAACACACGGTGGGTAGGCTGGGGGTGCGGATTCCTGGATTTCGACAACGACGGCTGGAAGGACCTTCTGTTGGTGAACGGCCATGTATTTCCGGAAGTCGACCGGCTGAAAATCGACATTCATTACAAAGACCGTGCGATTTTGTACCACAACAACGGCAATGGCACGTTCACGGACATTTCAGATCGCGCGGGACCGGGTGTTCTGGAACGGCACGCGTCACGCGGGGCAGCTTTCGGCGATTATGATAACGATGGCTCAGTGGAAGTGGTAGTCAACAACCAGAACGAACCGCCTTCACTGCTGAAAAATGCGCACAAGCCGGCGGGAAACTGGGTGATTCTAAAGCTGGAAGGCGTGAAATCGAACCGCAGCGCGATCGGGGCGCGGGTTCGCCTGACGGCCGGAGGGCACACGCAGATCGATGAAGTACGAAGCGGCGGCAGCTATCTTTCGCAGAACGATTTGCGGCTGCATTTCGGGTTGGGGGCAGCTACCAAGGCCGACGAAGTGGAGATCCTGTGGCCGAGCGGCATCCGGCAAATTGTGCAAAATCTCAATATAGACCGCGTAGTCACGCTGCGCGAGCCGATAAAATGACATTATGATCGCGGGTAGAGTTTACGCCGGCTTGGCCCTGGTGATAATGGTGGGCGGTTTGTGCGCGGCGAGCGATTCATCGATGGACCGCTCGACGCTGCGCGGAATCAAGGCGGTCAAAGTGGTGGTGGACTCGCCCGCGCCGGAAGTGGAGCGCGAGGGGATTTCGGCCGATGGCCTGCGCATCACGATGGAGCAGAAGCTTCGTGACGCGGGGATCACCGTGGATCACGATGCGGTCGAGTTTCTGGGCCTCAATATCTCGTCGGCGCGGCCGCCGCGCAAGACGCTGATCTCCAAAGGGCCGATCTCACTCGTGATCAGCGTCGGGTTCTATCAGACCGTCGTACTGAACCGCGACAAGAACACGAAGACGGTAACGGAGACGTGGGGAGATCAACGAGTGGCGCCTGCGACGCCAAAGGCGGTTGAGCACACGATCGACGAAGCCGTGGATGACCTGGTGAACGAATTTGTCACCGCGTACCGGTCGGTAAATCCGAAGCAGTAGGGCTCACCTCGCGGCCGTAAGCAGCGGCCATCGTGTGGGGAAATCAGTGTGGGGGAAATCCGTCCCTCTTTCCCAGAGCGGATTGTGGCGATGAGTTCCACAGCCTCCCGCGTAATCCGGTGCGCGAGCACTTCGCGGCAGAGGGGCTATGCTGCGCAATGAGCGGCCATGGTGTGAACCTTGCGCATCCACATGACAAGCAGAAACGAGCCGATCAGAATGAGCGCGACGCATAGCCCCGCCCAGAGGCCTTGGGCACCCCAGCCGATGACAAAGCACAGCTCGTAACCGAGCGGGAGTCCGACCAGCCAATAGAGAGTCAGGTGGCAGAGCATCGGAGTGCGGGTATCGCCGGCGCCGCGCAAAGCGCCCGTGGCCACGGTTTGCAGGCCATCGAAAAGCTGGAAGGCCGCCGCGACAGCCAACAATGAAACAGCGGTGCGGATGACAGCGCGATCGGTAGTGAAGACGCGCGCCACGTACGCGGGCGCAGTGACCAGAACGAAGCCGGCGAAGGCCATGAAGGCAGCACCGAGCGCCATGGCAGTCCAGCCTGCGCGGCCAGCAGCGAGCACGTCGGCGCGGCCCAGAGCCTGGCCCACGCGAACCGCAGCAGCGGAGCTGATGCCGAGCGGCACCATATAGGTCAAGGTCGCCACGTTCATCGCGATCTGGTGGGCGGCCAGAGACAGCGGATTGAGAGTGCCGATCAACGCCGTAGCCGCGGCAAAGACACCGACTTCGAGCGCAAGCTGCGTGGCCGCGGGCAGACCCAGGCGCACCAGCTCGAGGATTCGGCGCAAATCGGGCGTGAGCGGCGCATCCAACAGCCCAGTGCGATGCACGGAAGCATCGTAAAGCAGGTAGATCGCGAGCACCAGGACCAGATAGACGCGTGAAATGCATGTCGACCAACCTGAGCCTTCGGCGCCCATCGCCCGAAAACCGAAATGGCCGTAGACCAGTATCCAGTCTCCGGCCAGATTCACGGTATTGGCACTGATCAGCGCAAACATAATGGGGGCGGCATGATTCATGGCTTGCAGATAGCGACGCAGCGCGAAGTACAGAAGCAGCGGAAACGTGCTCCACATGATGGCCATGAGAAAGGGGACGGTCTGGCGGAGCACCGATGGATTAATGCCGAACCGGGCGAGCAACGGCACCCAGCACCAGACCAGCAACATCAGCGCCGGGGCCAGCGGGAAGCAGAAGTAGAGGGCGTTGATGAGCGAGTGGTGGCAATCCATGATGCGGCGCGCGCCGAAGGCTTGCGAGACCAGCGTATCGAGGCCGAGCAGGAGCCCGCTGCCGAAGACCGCGACGGTGTAAAAGAGCACGCTACCCAGGCTCACGGCCCCGATGGCCTCGGCGCTCACGCGTCCCACCATCATGGTGTCCACAACGCCCATTCCCATCCAGCCAAGCTCCGCGACCACCAAGGGCGTGGCTAACTGTAGCATGGGACGGAGCTCCTGCCGGAGAGTGGTGTAACGGATCATGACGCGAACCTGATCGTAACATCAACGGCGACGGGCGCAGGGGCAGCTACAACCGTCTCATATCTCGGGGTAATGGCCAAAGCGTCCAGGAATCGCGGACAATGAGGTTGATGGTCAAAGAAACCCGTCCAGGCAGCGAAAAAGCGCACGACATTCTGGGGCTGGAGCATCACAACCCGCTGAATGTCTTTTTTGCGCCGCATAACGTGGCTGTTATCGGCGCAACCGAAACGCCGGCGAGCGCGGGGCGCACAGTTCTTTGGAACCTGATCAACAGCCCGTTCGGGGGCACGGTGTTTCCGGTGAATCCGAAACGGCCCAGCGTGCTCGGGATTCGGGCATATCCGAGTGTTTCCGCAGTACCGGACAAGGTGGATCTGGCGGTGGTGGTGACACCGGCCAAGACAGTGCCGGGGGTGATCCGGGAGTGCGTGGATGCGGGCGTCAAGGCCGCGATTGTGATTTCCGCGGGCTTCAAAGAGATCGGGAAGGCCGGTGCCGAGCTGGAGCAGCAGGTGCTGCGGGAGGCGAGGCGCGGTCACCTGCGCATCATCGGCCCGAACTGCCTGGGGGTGATGAGTCCGCTTACCGGCTTGAACGCAACGTTCGCCACGGCCATCGCACGGCCCGGCAACGTGGCGCTAGTCAGCCAGAGCGGCGCATTGTGCACGGCGATTCTGGACTGGAGCTTGCGCGAGCAGGTGGGGTTCAGCGCGTTTCTTTCCATCGGCTCGATGCTCGACGTGGGCTGGGGTGACCTGATCGAATACCTGGGGGATGATCCGCGGACGCGCAGCATCATCATCTACATGGAATCGATCGGGGATGCGCGCTCGTTTATCTCGGCCGCCCGCGAAGTGGCGCTCAGCAAGCCGATCATCGTGATCAAAGCCGGGCGGAGTGCTGCGGCGGCGAAGGCAGCGGCATCGCATACCGGGTCGCTGGCGGGCAGCGACGAGGTTCTCGAGGCGGCTTTCCGGCGGTGCGGCGTGCTGCGCGTGAACAACATTTCGGATTTGTTCTACATGTCAGAGGTTCTGGCCAAGCAACCGCGACCGGTGGGGCCGCGACTGACGATTCTGACCAATGCGGGCGGCCCGGGCGTGCTCGCGACCGATGCTCTGATGGCTCTGGACGGGAAACTGGCGGAGCTTTCCGAGGAGACGCTGGCCGCGTTCAACGAATTTCTCCCGGCGGCATGGAGCCACGGCAACCCGGTCGATATTCTGGGGGACGCTGATCCGGAACGCTACGCGAAGGCGGTGGCGGTGGCGGCGCAAGACAAGGGAACCGACGGGCTGCTGGTGATTTTGACGCCGCAAGGCATGACCGATCCAACGCAGATTGCCGAAAAGCTGCGGCCACACGCGAAGGTGGACGGCAAGCCGATTCTGGCAAGCTGGATGGGCGGGGTGGAGGCGTCGCCCGGCGAGGACATTCTCAATCGCGCCGGCATCCCGACTTTTCCATATCCGGATACCGCGGTGAAGGTATTCGAGTATATGTGGCACTACTCATACAATCTGCGCGGGCTGTACGAAACGCCGGCGTTCGCTCCGGAAGCGGATTCCGCCGCGCGGACGAAAGCATGCGAATTGATCTCGGGAGTACGCGGGTCGGGACGCACCATTCTGACCGAGGCGGAATCGAAGCAGTTGCTGGCACTCTACAGCATTCCCACGGTGCGGACGCTGGTGGCGCGTACGCCGGAGGAAGCGGTGAGGCTGGCGGGCGAGATCGGTTACCCGGTGGTGCTGAAGCTGCACTCGGAGACCATCACGCACAAGACGGATGTGGGCGGCGTGCAATTGAATCTGGCGGATGAAGCGGCGGTGCGGCGGGCATGGACGTTGATCGAAACGGGCGTGCGGGAAAAAGCCGGGCCGGGGCACTTCCAGGGAGTGACCGTGCAACCGATGGTTTCGCGCGACGGCTACGAGCTGATCATCGGGAGCAGCATTGACGCTCAGTTCGGGCCAGTGCTGCTTTTTGGCTCGGGTGGCGTGATGGTAGAGGTGTACAAGGACCGCTCGCTGGCGCTGCCGCCGCTGAACACCACGCTCGCGCGGCGGATGATGGAGCAGACGAAAATCTTCACGGCGCTCCAGGGCATCCGGGGCAGAAAGGCGGTGCCGCTCGAGGAGCTGGATCAACTTATCGTGCGGTTCAGCCGGCTGGTGGTGGAACAGCCGTGGATCAAGGAGATCGATATCAACCCTCTGGTGGCTTCGCCGGAGCGGCTGCTAGCGCTTGACGCGCGGATCATTGTGTTCGATCAGGACACGCGCGAGCAGGAGCTGCCGCGCACGGCGATCCGGCCGTATCCGGTGCAATATGCAGGTTTGTGGACCACCAAAGACGGGACGCGCATCAATATCCGGCCGATCCGCCCCGAAGACGAGCCCATGATGGTAGCGTTCCACCAGCGGCTTTCGGAGCGCAGCGTTTATTTCCGCTACTTTCACCTGCTGAATCTCGGCCAACGCACAGCACACGAACGTTTGACGCGTATGTGCTTTATCGATTACGACCGGGGCGTGGCGCTGGTGGCTGAGCGGGAAAATCCGGATGGCGGGCACGAACTCCTGGGGATTGGCCGGTTAACGCGCATGCATGGAACCAATGACGCCGAGATGGCGGTACTGGTGAGCGACGATTTTCAGGGCCGCGGACTGGGGACGGAGTTACTGGACCGGCTCATCAAGATCGCGCGGCAAGAAAAGATGGGGCGCATAACCGCCGACATTCTCGCGGAGAACCGCACCATGCAGCACATCTGCGAGCGGCTGGGATTCCAGCTCAAGTACGATCCGGAGGACGCCACCGTCAAGGCGGAAATGAAGCTGAATCAGTAGCTTTCCTACGCCGGTCGGACTTTTCCGGCGAAGCGGCGGTAAGTGAAACGAAAGTATCCGATCGCCAACGCAACGCCGGGAATGAACCACCAGAGTCCGACGCGGAGACCGTAGGCGGCCGCGGCGGCATTGGAGACCGTCAGCCCGAACTGTGGGCCCAGGCTCGAAGGCAGCACATAAGGGTACAGGCCGAAAGCCGCACTCACCAACATGGCAGCAATGAAAGCAGACGAAGCCAGGAATGGGGCGGCGGTGCGGCGTGGGGTCCAGAG
>JASHOO010000444.1 GCA_030041035.1 Bryobacteraceae bacterium
TGTGGGAGTCGATGGGCCACAACCCCGTACGAATGCTTGGCGCGATTAACCAGGCACAATTGGAGCTGGCTGCAAATGACGAGACCTTTCTGGCCCACCTAGACCGAGCCACAAACGATCTCGATTCTTACCTGGGATCAAAGTCAACGTGGTATCAACGCACTTATAGCCAACTTGCGGGTCTGCAGGTGGCGTATTTTTCAGCCGAGTTCGGATTAACCGAGTGCTTATCGATCTTTGCCGGCGGGCTGGGTGTCCTGGCCGGTGATCACTTGAAATCTGCTAGTGATCTGGGAATTCCGCTGGTCGGTGTGGGTCTGCTCTATCAGGAAGGTTACTTCGGTCAATACCTCAGTGCGTCCGGCTGGCAACAGGAGTCGTATGAGAACAACGATTTCCAGAACCTTCCCCTAGTCCTCGAAAAACGGCCGGACGGCCAGGCGTTCATGGTTGAGGTAAGGTATGACGGCCGCCGTGTTTTGGCTCAGGTCTGGCGAGTCACCGTCGGCCGAATCCCGGTTTTTCTCCTCGACAGTAACCTGCCGGTCAATGACGCTGACGACCGCGCCATTACCAAGCAACTCTACGGCGGCGACCATGAGATGCGGTTGAAACAAGAGATCCTGCTGGGAATCGGAGGCTTCCGGGCCCTCGCGGCGCTGGGCCTGGAGCCTTCCGTGTACCACATGAATGAGGGTCACTCCGCATTTCTGGCGCTCGAATGGACGCGCCAGTTGATGGAGAAACACAACTTGAGGTTCGATGAGGCTCGGGAGATCGCGTCCGCCGGGTTGGTGTTTACCGGACATACGCCGGTAGCCGCAGGTCACGATTATTTTGCGCCCTCTTTGTTCGATCAATACCTTGTGGACTACGCCAAAAGCCTCGGGCTCAATCGATCGCAGTTTCTCGGGTTAGGCCGACAGAATCCCGCGGATGAGAGTGAGGAATTCTGCATGACGGTGCTGGCGCTGCGCATGGCCGCTTCGAGCAACGGGGTGAGCAAGCTGCACGGCCAAGTGAGCCGCCGGATGTGGAAAGATCTTTGGCCGGGGGTTCCGTTGGATGAAATCCCCATCGGCCATGTAACCAATGGTGTCCACTTTCGCTCCTGGATCTCGTACGAGATGAACCAACTGTATGAGAGGTACCTCGGTCCGCAATGGAAAGAGAACCAGGCCGATCCTAAACTCTGGCGGCGGGTGGAAAATGTGCCGCCGGAAGAATTGTGGCGCACGCACGAGCGGCGCCGGGAGCGCTTGGTGGCTTTTGCCAGGCGCCGACTGCGCGTGCAACTGGAGCGCAGGGGGGCATCGCAAGTGGCCATTGATGCCGTGGACGAAGTGTTGAACCCGGAGGCCCTCACCATCGGTTTCGCCCGGCGTTTCGCCACCTACAAGAGGGCAACACTGCTACTGCGGGACCCGGCTCGTCTGGAGCGCATACTCAACCAAACGGATCGGCCGGTACAAATCCTGCTCGCCGGCAAAGCCCATCCTCGCGATGACGCCGGAAAGCAACTCATCCAGCAGATTGTCAAATTGGCGCAGCAGAAAGAATTTCGCCGCCGCATGGTCTTTCTGGAGGACTATGACATGACGGTGGCCCGATGTATGGTGCAGGGATGCGACGTGTGGCTGAACACACCATTGCGACCGCTCGAAGCCAGTGGGACCAGCGGCATGAAGGCGCTTGCCAACGGAGGCCTGAATCTGAGCACACTCGACGGCTGGTGGGACGAAGCGTGGCAGGAGGCAAGGAACTCGGACACCTTCATTGGATGGAGCATCGGCCGCGGAGAGATTTACGAAAACGTGGATTACCAGGACCAGGTGGAGGCCTCGGCACTGTATGATCTGCTGGAATCAGACATTGTTCCCACGTTCTATGATCGGAGCGCTGACGGCCTGCCCAGGCGCTGGATCGCGAATATGAAGTCTTCAATCCGCGCCTTATCCTACTTATTCACCACGCAACGGATGGTAAAGGACTATACTGCCGACTTTTATGTGAGTGCTCACGAGAGATGCCAGCGCCTTACTGCCGATCATGCCTCCGGCGCACGCGCCCTCGCGGTTTGGGTTACACGGCTACAACAGGGCTGGCAGAATTTGCGAATCGAATCAGTGGACGCAGTCCACCAGAGCGAGCTTCGCGTGGGCGGCAAGATATGCGTAAGAGCGCGCATTCGCCTGGGAGAGATCACACCTGAGGAGGTGTCCGTCGAATTGTATCTGGGACGGCTGGATGCCGAAGGTGAGATCAGCGATGCCGCCGCCATTCCGATGCAACCCGCGGGCAGGATCGCGGAAGGCATCTACACGTTCGAGGCCACAGAGGTTCCTTGCCGGAGCAGCGGAAGGATCGGCTACACCCTGCGGGTCTTGCCGTATCACCGGGACGAGTCGAAGTCCCTTCTTCCGGGCCTCATCCGGTGGGCAGAAGACTCGATTACCGTGGGCGCACCGTAAGCGCCAGCAGGACAGGGCTTTTAGGATCGATAGCCTTGTCCGCGAGTTCTTCAGGCGGTAAACTCCAGCCAGGAGAGGCTACATGTTTGCTGCCGTGCTTCTCTCGCTGCTGGCAAGTATCCCGGTGGAGATCACACCAGCCGATTGGAAGATCGTAAAGGACCCCAGGGGCCTTTGCCAAATCGCCGTTCCGGCCGATTGGGATGAGATCTCTGAGGCCGCAGGCGCGGCCGTGTTTCATGACACATCAACTGCCGTTGCGGTGGTCACCAGCCAACCCGGTCAGGCTTTTAAGCCGCTGTCTGAATCGCTGCAACGGCTGTTAGCAATCCCCAAGGCCGCGCTCTTCGAAAATACGCCGAGACGCATCTTTTTTCAGGACAAGGTTTCCAAGCGTTCGGGAGATCCAAACGTATACGACTCCAGCGTGCCAGCTAAATCCGGCACATGCAGCTGTCACGTTGTAGCTCTGCCGAGTATCCCTCAGGACACGACAAACAAGATAATTCTGAGTCTCCAACCGGCCGCGGAGTAGCGGGAAGCGTCCCGCGCCAACGCATTCAAGCGCAACGACGCCTTATGCTCCCGCTGCAACCTTTCTTTGCAAGTCCTGTTCCGCGCGAAACCAATCTTCTTCCGGTGAGCCGTACGGACATCCGCGGGCTTCCCAATACGAGTACGCGAGCAGCGCGATCTCGTCGTGCGCGATGGCGGACTCTGCAGTTCCTTGCTCGCCAGCCGGATCGAGAGCCATCGCAGCCGCTGCGCCCGTGCTGGTAGTACCGTGACTTCTGCTGGTGCGCTCCTCATCTTTTGCCATCTTGTGGCCTCCTTTGCTAGCACTCTTAGTGGCCGCTACATGCGGCCCGCTCCCGTTGACCCTCGCCAAAGTGACAGGCGGTAGTCACGGCGTAAAGCACCTCGTTTGCGGTGAAAGGTTTTGTCAACAGGTCATGGCCGCCGAGGTTCAATACTTCCGCCCACAGTGCATCATTGGCCAGTCGATCCGCTACAATCAGCGCCGGCGGACTTGACATGACTTGCAGTTCCTGAAGAATGTCTTTCCAGCAGTGGCCATCGGCCAAGCGGCCCTCGGCGAAGACAACCGCAATGAGGCCGGTGCGCAACGCTGCCTGCGTCTCCTCCAATGTACGAGTGAACTGCAGTTGCCAATCCGAATGGCCGAGTATGTTGTGGAGTGATGTGCGGTCTTCTCCGGGAGGGAAAACTGCCAGGATGATTGGTCTTCCGGCCCGCTCCACGTTCCTGACCTCCAGAAGCCCCGGGTAAGCGGGGGCTACGTGAAAGAGGACTGCGCGAGCGGCACACCTTCACGGATCGTTGTCGGCACGCGTAGGGTCTTCGGCTAGCCTTTTTTGCATGCGAACGATCAAAACGTCTCCACTTTCCTCATGCCGCCCGAGCACTGAAGCCGCACCGGAAGTGGGTTTCGAAACTGATGAGCTAAGGAAACTCTAGCTGATCTCTTGTACCGTTAAATGCCGGGGCTGTCAATGGTGCAGTTTCGCACTGCGCCGGATAATCCCGGCGGCGGTAAAATGAAATAAGAGACGAGGGAATCCGATTTCCCGGCACTTCTCGGGTGGAGAGGTTCGCCAGTATGCCGCGCTCCCTCATCCACGGTCGCCGCAGCAAGTCAGTTGACTTCCCCGCAGGGATAGCGCTTTTTGATAGCGGTCACCCTCCGCGCTACATATACCTATTGCGTTCCGGACGCATATTTCTTGTGAACAGCCGCGGAGCAATCGTCGATTATCTGGCCCCAGGCAATTTCTTTGGAGAAAAATGTGTGCTCGGCTCGCGGTACCACGATCAGATTGCGACGAGCCGTTCGCCGGTCCAAGTACAGGCTCTTCGCAAATCGGAGTTGCTGGATCTGATACAACACGACCGTCGCTTCGCGCTCCGATTATTGAAGAGTCTCGCACTTCGCTTGGACCGTTGCGAACAGTCGCTCGCAGATTTCGTGTTGGAGAGAATTGAACGCAGACTGGCGCGGCTACTGGCGCGCCTTGCACCGGCCAAGCCTCGATCCGGCTGGGTGCGTTTGCAGTTCAGTCCGAGCAATTCGGAACTGGCCAGGACAATTGGCACCACACGATGGCAGGTCTCCCATTACATGCGCCGCTTTCAACGGTTGGGCTGGCTGCAGCGGCGGCCCAACTTGTGGGTCAGCCGCGAGGGCCTGAATGAGTTTCTGGAATCGTCCGGCAGACGGCCCTCGAACTGAGAATTCCCGTCTCCATCAAGCCGCATGCTCTGTGCCACAGTACCGCGGATGGCTGACCGTCTCGAGAAATCGCTCCAGGAGAGCCAGCCTCTTGCGAAGGTAGTCCCGATAACTCCGGTGATGCGTGTGGCGGATCTCAACCAGCAGCTCGATGCGACCTGCTTCCAACAGCTCCGTTAAAATGGCAAGCTCGTCGCTGCTCAGGCTGAGAATCTCAAGCGTAGGCGCATTCATGAGATCCTCCATCGGTAACCAAATTGTTTGCCGATTTCCTTTGACTCCTGAATCGAGCGCGAGTCAAACACTAGAGGGAGGTGTGGGCGCCGCTATTGCTAAACGCTTCCGATTACACGTCGCCGCGAGATCCTGAGTCAATCGCACTACAGCGGCTGCGACCTCCGGAGACAGCCGGCCGCCCGGTTCGAAGCTGATTGCTTCGATCCCGTAGACGAACAGCTTACGCGGAAGCAGGCCGAGAGCGCGGGCAAGCTCGACCGCTTCCGCCAGGCCGAGCGCGTGTGTGGAGCAAGAAAAGCAGCCCGCAGGCAACGTAGCCTCGCGAACATCCCAAATGGCGATGACTCCCGGTGCAGCGCCGCTCACCACTGCATCCACGATGACCACTTCGTCCTCGCTGTTCCACTCCTCGATGAGCGCGAGGATGTCACCGCCGTGCTCGCGTGCATCGATTCCCAGTTCGCGGAGTCGGGCCGCCACCGCGAGCCCGGCGGCATCGTCGGCGCGGTCCGGATTTCCAACGCCAAGGATCAGCATGCACTACTCGCGTTCAATTTCGAGCCGCAGGAAATGCGTGGCGCAGGAGATACAAGGGTCATAGTTGCGGACGGCCTGTTCGCACTTCCAAGTGACTTCTTCGGTCGGCCGGCTGGCCACCTGTGAGACGAAGTGCCAGAGATCTTCTTCAATACGCTTCTGGTTCTGCGACGTCGGGGGGACGATTTTAGCAAAGCGGATCAGACCTCGATCGTCGATGCTGTAGCGGTGGTAAAGAATCCCTCGCGGTGCCTCGGTGGCGGCAGAACCCACGCCCGCACGTACCGCAGCTTCGGCGCGAGGCGATGCGGGTTGCGCATATGCTTCTATGATGCGTATCGCCTCCGCGCAGGCAAAAACCATTTCGATGCTTCGCACCACGATGCTCTTGAACGGATTGCGGCAAGGTACAGTTAGGCCGCAATCGCGAGACACCTGCTGTGCTACCTCGGGAAGCCGTGCAAAATTCAGGTTGTAACGTGCCAGAGGGCCCACAAGATACGACCCGCGTCCGCGCAGCACCGAGTGCAGCGCGTTGGAGTGCTTCATGTGCTGCTCAATGAAATGGTCTTCATACTCCGCAACATCGATATCTAAACCCTTGTTCGAAACGAGGCGACCCTCGTTCAGCGGATATTCTTCGGGATGGCAAAGTGAGACAAACTCGTAGTCCTGTTCGAAATCCGGAAAGTCGAAGCCTGCTACCGCTCGGGCAGTCTTGATAGAGGCTTCGAGCGCCCACTTCAGGTCCTCGGTGAGCGCGCCCAGTTCCCGCTCGTCAGGAACCTTGTAGAAACCACCGACGCACGCGGAGACGGGGTGAATCTCCCGGCCCCCCATCAGGCTGACAATATGGTTGCCAATTTTTTTCAGCCGTAGCCCCATTTCTACGAGATCACGACGGTCGCGCGCCATTTGGATCGCGTCTGGATATCCGAGAAAGTCGGGCGCGTGCAACAGAAATATGTGCAGCGCGTGGCTTTCGATCCA
>JASHOO010000445.1 GCA_030041035.1 Bryobacteraceae bacterium
GCGGGTGATGCTCAAGAACGTGCAGGACGCCAAGTTCGCGAGCGTAATGGTGCCGATCTCGAAGCTCCTGCTGCCGGCGGCGGCGCAGCCGGACCTCAGCTTCGACCTGTTTTTCACCCACATTCTGGCGCACGAGATGACGCACGGCATCGGGCCGCACCAGATCGAAGTAGCGGGACGCGCTACCAATCCGCGACTGGAGTTGAAGGAGCTTTACAGCGCAATCGAGGAAGCCAAGGCCGATGTGACGGGTCTGTTCATGGTGCAGTATCTGTTCGATCACGGCATGCTTCCGGGCGGCGCGCAGAGGGACCGTGAGCTTTATACCACGTATCTGGCGGGGGCGTTCCGTGCGCTGCGCTTCGGGTTGATCGAAGCGCATGGAAAAGGGCAGGCCGTGCAGTTCAACTATCTGCTGGACCGCGGAGCGATTGTGGCGCGGCCGGACGGCACGTACGAAGTGAACTTCGAGAAGATCAAAGCCGCGGTGCGGGACCTGGATCACGATCTGTTAACGATCGAGGCCACTGGAGATTACGCAGGCGCCAAGAAAATGTTGGACGAGTTAGGGGTGCTACGGCCGGAATTAGCGGCGGCACTCAATCGACTCAAAGACATCCCGACGGACATAGAGCCGGAGTTTGTGACGGCGAACCAGCTCGCGCCGCGCTGAGTGATGTGCTGATGACTCGCGCTCAACTGCCCGGCATCGCCTGTTTGTCCGGGGCGCTCTTGCTGCTTGCGCTTACGGTAAAGCCATGTTCGATGTCTGCGGTTCGGAAGCTTTGGTCGAAGAGGCCGGGATCGGAGTCGGGACTTTTTGCGTTTGAGAAAGATGGAAAGATCGGGTTCATCGATTCGGCTGGTAAGGTGGTGATCCGTCCGACAATCGTCGCGCAGATTGAAGATATCGGTGATTTCTCAGGCGGGCTGGCTCGCGTGGATCATCAGGGATACATTGACGAGACTGGAAGGTGGGTGATCCAGCAAGATTATTGGTGGGAATACGATTTCTCAGACGGCTTGGCGCGAGTCGAGGTCGACGACCCAAACAATAAATACGGAAAGATAGGGTTGGTGCTCGATCGAACGGGCAAGGTTGTGGCACAGGTGCCCGCATTCCGCACGTTCGATTTCTCGGAGGGTCTCGCGGCATATGAAGCTGAGGGCAAGCCGGGTGTTCGGGAGTTTGGGCCGGGCGTCCCAGTTATGCGCGACTATCACGGGCTGAAAGGCTTCATCGATGCAACGGGTAAAGTCGTCATCAAAGCGACGTTTGCCGACGTGGGGCCATTCGTAGAGGGACTAGCTAGAGCTGTTCTGGACGGCTATTGCCACGTTACGTGGCCGAATGGCGCGTGGGGGAGCAGTCCAACCACCGGGTACGGGCCGGGCGGTTGTGCAGGGGACCTGGCGCCAGGCGATGCCGTCTCTCCATGTAAAGCCGGGTTCATCAACTCGCGCGGCGAATTCGTGATCGAGCCACGATTCGAGGCGGCGCAGGATTTTCAAGAACATTTGGCCGCGGTCATGGTTGACGGGCTTTGGGGTTTTATCGATACCAGTGGGACGCTCGTGATTCCCACTCAATTTGAGCAAGTGCAAGGGTTCCGGGAGGGTCTCGCGGCGGTGAAGATGGGCGGTAAGTGGGGATTCATCGATAAGTCCGGCAAAACAGTCATTCTGCCGCGCTTCGAACAAGTCGAGTCATTTTCGGACTCTCTGGCGATTGCCTATAGGCGTGGGCGGCCATTTTACATTGACCGGACCGGACGGACGAAGATCGCGGTCCGGTTTCAAGAGGCGACTCCGTTTGTCCATGGACTGGCGGCCGTGCTACTCAGTGAGACGCACGTGGCGTATATCGACCACAGCGGCAAGATTGTCTTCGATTATTTCCGGCGTCCGCGGGAGCGTTGGCAGGCATTCGTTCCGACGGACATAGAGCCGGAGTTTGTGACGGCGAACAGAGTCGCGCCGCGCTGAGCGTGTCAGAAGCCGATCTACGATGAATATCCCTGGGGATCTCTCTGATCTTCTACAGGCCATGGCCCGCGATTTTCCGGCGATCCTGCGCGAGAACCTGGTGGGCATCTACCTTCGGGGCTCGCTGACTTATGATGCGTTCGACGAGGGCTGTAGTGACGTGGATTGCGTGGCCGTGACGCCACGAGACCTCGACGACCTGGAGTTTTCGTATTCTCTTTACGGCGCATCAAAGGGCACTGATTTCCAAGGAACAGGCCTATGGCTGGGCGATGGAAACCGTCAGGACGCGATGCAGTTTGTCGAGTTCGTGAGCAGCGAGGTTCAGCGCATCATCGGTAGTTAGGCGGGCGGTCAGCCGCCCGAGAGGAAGCGCAGGATCTCGCGCATAACGCGGTCGGCCTGATCGGTTTGGAACAAGAACTGGGCGTGGGCGGAGCCTTCGAGGACGATCAACTCTTTCGGCTCGGGGACCTTCTCCCAATCCGTGCGAATTCTGGGGAGGCGAGGCCCGTCGTCGTTGGCGTCGTCGCGGGCGATGATGAGTAACTTCGGAACCTTTAACTTCTCGGGCTGCTTGCCGGGCCATGCAGCGAGCAGGACGACGCGATCGATCTCGCCGGGTTTGGCCTGAATGGCGGCGTCGGCGGCCGCACTCCCACCAAAGCTGGCGCCGACTACGGACACGGTCTTCGCGCCGGATTGCCTGAGATAGCGCACGGCGGCGAGGACATCGAGGTGCATGGGAGCGGTGAAGAGATCGGCCTGGCCGGGACCGCGGGACTGCCCGAAGCCGCGGAAATCGAAGGCCAGGACGCGAAATCCATGAGCGGCCAGAATGCGTGCCTGTTTCTCCCAGCTTTCTTTACGGAATTGACCGCCGTGGGCGAGCACGACACCGCGATCGCCTGCGCCATAGACATCCGCATAGATGAGACCGCCATCCTGAGTCGGAAAAGAGACGTGGTCTTGTGGGGCGGTGAGGCAGGCACAGGCCGTGGCGGCAAGCAGGATGCGCAGGGTGGGCATTGGGGCAGTATAAATCGGACGGACGCGCTAGGCTGCAATGGATATACCCGCAGGACCGGAGTCAGCCGCGGCACTCAATCGACTCAAAGGCATTCTCAAGGACATAGAGCCGGTGTTCACGAACAAGATTGCGCCGCACTGGGAGTCTGCGGCCCGCGGGCGCGCATTGGGCACTATCCGGTCGTGTTGCCGGCTATCCGTTCAGATAGCTGGTGAGGACTGTGGTGGCGCCGGCACGCGTGGTCGAGATAGCCGCCGTCAAGGAAATACAGGACCTTTCGGGCAGTCAGCGCCTCGCGTGATCGAATGGCATACGGCTTGCAGTTTATGCGCGCGGCGGGAGGAAGCCGGGAATATGTCCGCTCCTTTCAGGGCGAGGCATGTTTTTGCTCCGACCGCGGTGCAGGTTTCAGTGGGTCGGGAGGAAGCGCAGAGTCTCGCGCGTGACGCGATCGGCCAAGTCCGTTTGAAGCAAAGACCGGGCGTGGGCCGAGCCGTAGTGGATGTATACTGAACCGACCGGAAAGCAGAACATGAATTCCCGGTCAAGAGGAGGGAAGGGCTGTGATCAAGGGAGTTGTACCGGCAGTACAGAGCCTGGTGAAGGAGAAGGTGAGGGACCCGCGCAAGGGAACGTATCAGGGGACGATAGGCAGAGAGCACTCTTCGGGATTTTCGAAAGTGCAAGGCGGCGCGGGCTGGATCGGTCCGACTCAGTTCCATCTGTTGCCGGACTTCTTCAAGTCGCTTGCCGACCTCCTTGTATACTACGAGATCACAATACAATCCACGGCGATCGGCAATTATGAGGTCTACTCTTTAAACGGAGTTTCGACCAGCACTGCGATCGCGGCGTACGATGCGGGCGCTGGATGGTTCGTCCTCTATATGCCGGCCGCGCAGGGCTCCTTGGGGTGGTATTACCTTCTCAACTGGTTTGGATTTCCTCCTCCTCCGACCGTCGGCCCTGAACTCACGACGGCTCAAGCCTCGGAAATGGGCGCTGCGTATGTGGCGATTTCACAGGGCGGCACGAGTTCGCTGGGCATCATGAACGGGATTTTCACTCCGACGCCGTTGAATCTCTCGAAGTTCACTCTGGTAGGCTCTTAGAGATCGGACCGGAAGGACGATCCTTGCACACACCTGATTCCAACGTAACGGCGGAGCGGCTGGCGGGCTTGCCGCGAATCCCGCGCGATGAGAGCGGTCCGGTTTTTGCGGAGCCCTGGCAGGCGCAGGCCTTCGCGCTGGCGGTGAGGCTTTCGGAGCAGGGTTACTTCACCTGGAAAGAGTGGGCGGACGGGCTGGCGGCGGAATTGAAAGCCGCGGAAGATCGCGGGGAGCCGGATGACGGCAGCCGTTATTATGATCACTGGCTGGCGGTGCTGGAGCGGCTGGTCATGAGCAAAGGCCTGACCGATCGCGTTTCGCTCGCGCAGCGCAAAGACGCGTGGGCGGATGCGTATCGCCACACACCGCACGGCAAGCCGGTGGTGCTGCGAACGCCCGCGCGCAAGTAAGGCGATCGGCCTTACTCGGTGTGCAGCGCCTGAATGACGTCGACGCGTGCCGCACGGGCGGCGGGGATCACCGAGGCGGTGACGGCGGCAACCAGCAGCACCAACGCGGAACCGGCCACCGGCCATACACCCGGCATTTTCAGATCACCCAGGTAGGTACCTGCCAGTTGGGCAAGGCCGTACCCGCAGGCGAAGCCGACGGCCAGTCCGCCGACGGCCATGGCCGCGCCTTCAGCCATCACGCGAACGAGCAGATTACGCGGCTGCGCTCCGACGGCCAGCCGGATACCGAACTCGCGGGTGCGGCCGCTCACGGAGAAGGCCAGCACGCCGGCCACGCCCACCACCGCAATGAGCAGCGCCACGCCCGCGAAAACGCCGAACACCGTGGCATTGAGACGATCCGGCGAGAGCACCTCGGCACGGATGTCTTCGAGCGTCGCCGCGCGCTCCACGGGCTGATCCGCCGACAGGTGGCGCAGGATGTGGGTGATCGGCGAGACCAGAGCATAGGGATTCGAGCGCACGTGGATCAGCAGATTGCCACCCGCGAAGAACTGCTCCTGATCGCCGGGCTCGTACACGGTCACGGTGGGCTTGGGCACGAGACTGGAGTTGTCGATATCGGGCACCACGCCGATGATGCGCCGGGACGCGGGTTTGATAGGGGCGAATTGCAGAAGCGGATCGGTCCACAACACATGATGGTTGAGGGCATCCCCTTTGGGGAACATGCGCTGAGCGAAGGTCTGGGTTACGATGGCGACGGGCTCGGTGCTGTTGCGGTCGGCATCGGTGAAATCGCGCCCTTCGAGGACAGGCAAGCCAAGCGCCGCGAAAAATCCGGGTGAGATTACCTCAAAGCCGGCGCGGGGCAGTTCCTGGCCCGCAGCTGGAACGTGGCCGTCGAGCGAAAACTGGAGTCCGCGAATGAGTTGCATGCGCCACGGAACGTCCGTTGTGACGGCAACATTCAAAACGCCGGGCAGTTCGCGGATTTGCCGCGTTGCTTCGCGGTAGAAATCCACCACCTGGCCGGGGGTTTTCCCATTGCGAATTACCGGCACACTGACGGCGAGCACATGTTGCGTATCGAAGGCGCTGCGGACCAACTCGAGAGAAAGCAGAGTCTTGATGGTCGCGCCGGCGGCGGCCACGAGCACGAACGAAGCGGCGATCTGCACGAGCGCGAAAATCCGCAATTTGCGATTCGCCGAGCCGGTCACGCGGGCACTGGCGCTGGCCAAGCCGAACCCCTGGGCTCCTCCCGACGATGGCAGCCGGGGAACGAATGCCAGCAGAGCCGCGGCCAAGACAGCCAGCCCGGCGCCCACCCAGAGCATGCTTGGATCGACGGTAAGACTGAGGGCGCGCACGGAGTAGCGGGATATATATCGCGCGAGAACGGACAGCAACGGGCCGGCGATCAAAACCCCGATGGCGGCGCCGGCGACACACAGCAGCAGGCTCTCGGCCAGCAGAGTGCGGCGCAAAGCCGCGGTGCTGGCGCCCAGCGCCGCGCGGATGCCGAGTTCGCTTTCGCGGCGCACAGTGCGGGCCAGAACCAGGTTGGCGACGTTGGCGCAGGCGATGACGAAAACCAGCATGGACGCCGCCATGAGCACGAGCAGGATGGTCCGCGCGCCCGAGGTGAGCTCGTCGCGCAGGCGAACCGCGCTGATGCGGAAATCATCTCGCGCCGGATAGGCTTCGGGATGCTGCTTCTTTATGTTCTCGTATACCGACTGAAGCTCGGCGCGCGCTGCCGGCAACTCCACGCCCGGGGCCAGCCTCGCGAAAAGTTCGGTCATGCGGTGGATGCGCCCGGTGACCATGGTGGCCGAAAGATGATGGGCACTGGTGACGACGTTGCCGATGATCTCGGTATCCTGCGGGTAGGGCACGCATGGCTCGAGAACGCCTACGACCGTGGCCGTACGGGTGTCGATGAACGAACCGAGCCGGACGGTTTTGCCGATGACATGGGGGTCGCTGTTCAGCACCGTCGACCAGAAGCGGTAGGTCAGCACCACTGCGGGCGCGGCCTTGGGACCGTCATCGTGCGCATCGAGCAGCCGGCCGAGCACAGGGCGCAGGCCCATCACCTGGAAATAGGACCCTCCCACCACGCCGGCACGAACGGTGCGAGGCTCTCCGAGTCCCGCCATGGTGAACGGAAGTGTGGAGAAATCGCCGAAAGAGCTGAGGGTTTTGACGCCTGCGCGCAAGTCGTCGATTTCGGGAACGGACCACGTTTCGTTGCCGCCATCCGCGATTTGCCGGATGTAGATGAGCCGGCTTTCGTCACGGTTGACCAGAGGGCGCAACAGCACGGAGCGCACCAGGCTGAACATGGCGGTATTGGCGCCGATGCCGAGGGCCAGGGTGACTACGACGGCGACCGTGAGGCCTTTGGCGTGGGCCAGGGAGCGGGTAGCCACTTTGAGCTCGCTGAGGAAAGCCGACAGGTTCTCGATCATGCCGATACCTCCTGGATGGGTCTAGGGGAGGAGTTTAGCAAGTCTATCGCCCCTGCTATATTCTTGTAAACAAAGGCAGTTTACGGACACGCTACGCTCAGCCAGTGTTCGGTTCCGGGACTGCCGCGTTCGGAACGGGTCAGCCCATGAGGCATTCGTCGCCGACTGCGACTTCTTCGGGGGAGTCCTTGGGCTCGGGCGTGAAAACCAGCCGGCCGGCGAACGCTGCCGCCACCAGGGCCACGGCGGCGAGCACAAAGGCCGCCGAGTAGCCGAAGTGGTTCGCCACACCGCCGGCCACAAACGAACTGACGCCGACAAAGAGGTCGACGAATGCGCTGAGCACGCCGAGGGCGGAGCCGCGCTCACCGGAAGGGATTTTCTGTAAAACTCTGGCGGCGGTGGAGGACCAGGGGAACGAAAAGCCGAATCCGAGAATCGCGGCGGCGCTGACGGCGAGGACGGGCGGAGGTCCGATGGCGAGCAGGCCGAGGCCCAGCGCCATGGCCGCGAGTCCGCCGTAGTAAGTGATCGAGGGATGGATGCGGTCGGGCAGCCCGCCGAGAAAAAATCGCGAGAGCAGGATGAGCAGAGCGTAGGCCGAAAAGGCGGTCGGTCCGGAGTTGCCGAAGCGCGCCAGGTGCAAAACCAGGAAGCCGGTGATGACGGGGTAGTGCACATTCACGAAGCCCACGGCGAGGCCGGAGGGAACGAGGACGGGAGGGATCCAGCGGCGCGGGCCGGCGTGGCGCTCAGGCTGGTAGTGCTCCGGCACCCACAACAGAATGGAAAACGCCACCAGCGCCGCAATCACCTGGGTGAAAGCGGCACGCTCAAACGTGCCCAGCCACTGCCCCAGGGCGGGCCCGGTGCAAATGCCACCCCAGATGCCGCTGCTGACATAGCCGAGGGCCTGTCCGCTGCGCTGGATGCCGGCAACTTCGACCGCCCATGCGGCCGCGCCCGTATACAAGCACGCCTCGCCGAACCCTTGCAGGATCCGGCCGAGAAACATTCCGGGAAGTCCGAGCGGCGCCAGATAAGCGGCGCCGGCCAGGGCGCAGCTCAGCAATCCGGTGAGAAGGGCGATCTTACGGCCGCGACGATCGGCCAGCGGACCGGACAGGAAGCGGCTGGCCAAGGCCACAAACGAAAAAATACCGATGACGAAGCCGACGGTTTGATCGGAGCCGCCGAGATCATGCCGGACGTGCGGGCCGATTGCCGGTAAGGCCGTGCCGATACCAAGAAATCCCAGGAAAGTTGACCCGATCAGTGCCCAGAAGCCGGCACCCAGGGCCGAGCGTGACGCCATCTTTATTCATTGTAGTGCAAGAAAACGCAGTGCTAGTAGCGCGTCCCAGTCATTTTGACGGCGGCAGGTGGAGTGCAAGGCATGTCTCGCCGCTACAGTACGTGTGCCGTAGGGGCCGGACACGTCCGGTCACTAGAAGTGAAAGCCGATGGTGGCGGTAATGGTCCGGGGGGTCACGTAGTGCGTTCCGCTGAAGGTGGAAAGGAAGTTGTAGAGCGCTTCTTTGTCCAGCAGGTTCACGACGGCCAGGCGCGCGCTCCACTTATATTTGTCGCCGTGGAACAGATTGTCGTGGCCCACAGCGATATCGAACAAGTTGCGCGGTTGGATGCGCTGCGGATTGTGGTCGTCATTTTCGGTGCCGGGCGCGGGAATTTTG
>JASHOO010000446.1 GCA_030041035.1 Bryobacteraceae bacterium
TGATGTCCGTCGGCGAATCCGTAAGCGCCCGCGGCGGCGCGTCCGGAGCGTCTGCGGTATAAATCTGCGCAATCCCGCTCCGCTTCGAAAGGAATGCCAGCACGCGGCCGTCGGGTGACCAGCGCGGATGGCCGTCAGAGTCATCCCCCGGTGTAACACGCCGTCCCGCGCCTCCGCTCGCCGCCACCACCCATATCTCCGACGAATAAACATTGCGGCGAGTGTCGATTCCCCTCACCACGTATGCCACCTTCGAACCGTCCGCCGTGATCTCAGGTTCAGACACGCTCCTCAGGTCCATAATCGCATCCAGCGTCCAAGGTTTCGTGCCCGCACCCAGCGATGCACTCATAACAATCAGAGCAACTGCCTCTAGAAAACCGCAACGCACCAGCCGCATAGCCGAACATTGTACGGATTCTCTTCCGAGTAAGCCAGAGCCTCCACTGCACGATTCCAGGCCGAGCTCCTGTCGACACCTCGGTAGATAACCGCAAGCTCCGTTTACTCACGCGCAAAACTTTCGTCCAAAACCATGGACGAAAGACACAATCCGCTTTGACATACCTTGTAGGTGGACTAACATGCTTCTATTACATTGCGTTGGTGAAGAGTCTGAAGGTTATAAGTGTAAGGTTTGCTTAGCCTTCCAAAGATTGTGGCTACGTCCGGGAGGGGCATCCGATGAGAGAACGAATTTGTTTGCTGGTAGTGTTTTCGCTTTTGGCGTCTGTCTGCGCGTTCGCGCAAACCGGAATTGAGGGAGCAATCCTCGGTGTTGTCACCGACACCAATGGCGGTGCCGTCACTGGCGCCACCGTTACCGTCACGAATCTCGACACCAGTATTCAGAAGATCGAAACCAGCCGTGGGGATGGTAGCTTTGAGATCGACGCGCTGCCTGAAGGCAACTATACGGTCTCTGTCACCTTCGCCGGATTCAAAACCTGGACGCTGGCCCGAACGGATTTGACGATCGGAGAACGCAAGAGGATCTCGCCGGTTTTAGAGGTGGGCCAAGTCAACGAGAAGGTCACTGTCGAGGCGACCGCAGATCTTCTTCAGACGGAAAAGGCCGATGTTGGCGGCGTGGTTGAAGCGAGAACCATCCAGGAACTGCCCCTGAACGGCCGCGACGTCGTCGAACTCACGGAACTTGTACCCGGTGTGATATACGAAGGCCGAACCATGACCACCTCGTGCGCAGACGGGAACATGGCAAATGTCCAGGGGTTGGGGCACCGCGATGACCAAACCGAGTTCCGAGTCGACGGCGTAGCCTCAAACAGCGTTTGCGATGAAGGTGGCTCGGTATATCCCAATCCCGATACCATCGCGCAGTTCAATGTGTCGACCTCCAACTTCAGCGCGGAAAACGGCCGTAATCCCGTGCAGGTGACCATGGTCACGAAGTCAGGCACCAACGACTACCATGTCACGCTGTGGGAGTTTCTCCGGAATAACGATCTGGATGCCCGCAACACATTCGCAGCCAGTGTTCCGACGCTGAAGCAGAACCAGTTCGGTCTTGCCGGCGGCGGACCCCTTCTCGTCCCGAAAGTGTACAACGGCAAAAACAAAACCTTTTTCTTCTTCAGCTATGAAGGCACGCGGATTATCCAGTCGCAGATTTTCTACTCGCCCACAGTCTCTCCTGCCATGATCCAGGGCAACTTTTCCGGCCTGCCCACCATCATCGATCCCCTGAGCGGGAAGCCCTTCCCTGGAAATCAGATTCCACAGTCCCGGTTTTCCGGAGCTTCCGAGTTCTTCTTCCCGTGGCTGTTGCCGGCTAATTGTCCAGGCAATATCTTTTGCGCTCAGTCGTCCATCCCCACCAATAACGACGAGTTTAACGGCCGCATAGACCACCAGATCACGCAGAACCAGCGCATCTACTACAGAATTCTCCACCTCAACACTCCGCAGACCATCATGGGGTATCAGCCCAGCATTATTGCCGGTGCGGATACGCATTCCTACAGCATGGCTTTGAACTACGATTACACCATTAACCCGACCACGCTCCTCAATCTGAATATCGGTACGATGAACAGCGTCAACACGACCGTTCCGGAATGCGGTTCCCCAGGCCCGTGCAGCGATATTGGACAACAGAATCTGACTGCCGAAGCTGGAATCCAGGGCTTTCAGACGGCGGGGCGCCAGGCATGGATCGGGTTGCCTGATGTCATTTCCTTCGGAAATTCTGGGTATACCGCGATTTCGAATCGAGCTGGTTGGGGTACGCCTTCCATCTACAAGGCCCAAACCATCAACGGCAATGCCAGC
Organism: Bryobacteraceae bacterium; assembly: GCA_030041035.1. Taxonomy (GTDB): domain Bacteria; phylum Acidobacteriota; class Terriglobia; order Bryobacterales; family Bryobacteraceae; genus QHXW01. The sequence continues at coordinate 2,293 of JASHOO010000446.1, forward strand.
ATCAACAAAGTTTGGGGCAAGCATACCCTCGTGGCTGGCTATCAGTACGAGCACCTGTATTTGATCGCATCGCACGGTTCGTGCTGCTCGAGCGGAGTGTTCGACTTTAACGGTCAGTATACCGGCAATGCTTTCGCCGATTATCTGCTCGGTTACCTGGATTCCAGCTCCAGGAATTACCCCATCGATATCTTCGGGATGAAGTCGAATCCCTATGGCGCGGCCTTCGCGGATGATTCCTGGAAAATCTCATCCCGCCTCACCATCGAACTCGGGGTCCGCTGGGACGAGTGGTTTGCCAAGGCATTGGTCCGCGGCAACGGCAGTACATTTGATCCGGCGATCGGAAAGGCGGTGGCAGGTCTGGATAGTCAGGGTCAGGTGGACTTGACGGCTCAAGCGGTTGCGCCTTACCTCGCTGCCGCGACTGCCGGCCTTTGGGTCCCCGCATCGCAGGTACATATTCCGGGCGGCCTCTTCGTGCCCTCCGGCTACGTTTCTCCCAGGCTGGGGGCTGCCTGGCGGCCGCTCAACAGTGGAGACTTGGTGGTTCGCGCCGGGTATGGAACCTTCGCCAGTAGCTATCGTGGCAACATAACGGCCTCCGCCGTCGTAGGGCCTCCCTACTGGACCTATGAGACTCAATCCTGGAGCCCTTCCCAGCTCCAGCGATGGGAAACCGCTTGGCCCGTCAATCCGAGTTCGTTCGTCGCCCCGGGTATTTCCGCCCCGGCTTACAACATCAAGCCCATCATCGATCACGAGTGGAACATTTCAATACAGAAGTCGCTTCCGTTTAAATCGGCCGTCACTGTGGCGTACGTCGGCAGCTCGGGTGACTCTCTGATTGCCGAAAACTCTCTGAACGAAGTGCCGCCGGGCGTATATACCAATCTTCAGGCAGCCAAGCCCTATAACGCATTTGGTGCCATCGATTTGTACGAGAACACGGGCCACAATTGGTACAACGCGGCGCAGGTGAAGGCCGAACGGAGGTTCGCGCAAGGTCTTTCCATGATGCTGTCGTATTCATTTTCGAAGAACATGTCCGAAAACGGAGGTGACGGTGTCTGGGCTGTACCAACCCCGTTTGCTCCCGCTGGCTATAACCGCGGGCTATCCGGGTTCGATCACACCAACGTGCTGGCGATCAATGCCGTTTGGGATGTTCCGATCGGACGCGGTCATGCTCTTGGAGGAAACTGGAATCGCGTCACCAACGGCCTCATAGGAGGATGGGAGTTCTCCGGAATTTATCTGTTCTCTTCGGGCGAACCGCTGGCCATCAATGCGCCTGGCGCGTCATTGGGCAACGGATGGGGCACGCGTGCCGACATCATCGGCAATCCAGCCGTGTCCAACCCCAGTGCAAATGAATGGTTCAACCCCGCTGCGTTTGCCGCCCCGCCAAACTACGTGTTCGGCGATTCGGCTATAGGAGTCGTACGTGGTCCCAGCTCGGCCGTGGCAAATCTCGCCTTGATGAAGAAGTTCTACTTCATGGAAGGTAGGTATCTCCAGTTCCGCTGGGAGGCATTCAACGCCTTCAACAAGGTGAACCTAACCGATAGTACTATCAACACCACCATCGGCCAGAGCACTACGGGACAGGACTTCGCCGCCAATCCCGCTAGGGTAATGCAGGTAGCGCTCAAATTGGTGTTCTGATTCGTCACCAGACATATTCTCCCTTGTCCGCGAGGCCACGCGTCTCGCGGACACCCCTCTCTTGATGCCCGCACTAATCGCCGCCGGAGTAGGGCGCAGTGATATTACACCGCCCGTCGGTATTGCGCACGGCAACTGGAGCGCGCAGGTTCATGAACGCGCGGAAGCCGTCGATCTTCCTCTCTGGTGTACCGCGCTCGCCGTATCCGATGGTACAGAGGAAATCATTATTGCCGAATGCGATCTCCTTTTTCCCCCCGACGGCGCGTGGCTGGCTGAAATACGCAATCGAATCACCGAGCTGACCCGGGTTCCGCCGAATCATATCCGCATTTCGGCGTCACACACTCATTCCGGTCCGAGCCTGAGCCCGCCCTGGTTCAATGCCGGCGCAGAGATGATCGCGCCATATGTGGCCAGCCTAACCGACAAGTTGGCCGGAACCTGTTTTTCTGCACACCGCGCCCTGCGGCCCGCACGGATCGCCGGCGGCAAGGGAAGCTGCGCAGTAAATTCGAATCGCCGCTTGCCCTGGAAGCCAAAATACCCCATGATGACGCCCAACCCGGACGGCTTCTCCGACCACGACCTAGGCGTCATCCGCATCGACGACGAGGAAGGCCGCCCGATCGCCACCATCGTGAATTTTGCGGCTCATCCGACTATCCTGGCCTGGGACAACCGCCTGATCTCGACGGATTACCCTGGTAGCGTGCGCCGGACCGTCGAAGGCCTCTTGGGCGGCTTATGCCTTTTCCTCCAGGGCGCCGCCGGCAACCAGGACACGGTGCGCGATTTTTCGTGCCGCGTCGAGGATGCGCGCTGGGTCGGTCGGCAGATCGGGCTGGAGGCCGTGCAAGTCGCTGAACGGATTGAAACACAGTCCGGCAAGCGCCAGATCACCCGATCCGTCGAATCATCTTGGACCATGGGTGTCTTGGAATTTGTACCGGATGCGGACGCCGATGGACGCGTACGATGCCTGTCGCGCCGCATTAGCCTGCCTCCGTGGCATCGCGAGCCGCCAACTGATCAGGAACTCGCTCATCTTGAAGATCTCAAGCAGCGTCTGGCAAGTTTGCGAACTCAGGGTGCACCGGCCGAACAGATCCGTGAAGCCAATCGTCTGGCGCGCCGTGCCACACTGGACTTGAAGATCGCCCGGCAACGGAGCCAGGGGACCAGCGTCGAGATTGAGCTACAGGCCATACGTTTGGGCCGAACGGCTTTAGTGGGTATTCCCGCTGAGCCATTCGCTGAAATCGGCGTCCGGGTCAAACAACAGTCGCCCTTCACCACCACATTCTTCTCCGGCTATACCAACGGCATGACAGCTTACATGCCCGTACCAGAAGCATACGAGGAAGGCGGATACGAAGTCTGGATGACGCCATTCGCGCCGGAAGCGGCCGGTATTGTGGTCGAAGAGAGCATAGCCATGCTGAACGAGGTCAATCGCGCGTGAAAATCACTCGAGTCGAGACCATCCCGGTTCAAATCCCCATCCACCCGGAGCGCGCCATCCGAGGATCGCTTGGAGCGCACACGGTCTCTCCGTTCCTGCTGGTTAAGATCCACACCGATGAGGGCCTCGTTGGCCTGGGTGAGGTTTCTTGCACTCCCCTTTGGAGCGGTGAAGACCAGGTCACAGCTGCTCATTTTATTTCTGAGCACCTCGCACCCGTTCTCTTGGGTGAAGATCCCTTGCAGATTGAGCGTCTTAGCGCCAAGTGCCGCCAGCGGCTCGCCGCCAATCCCTTTACCAAGGCCGGCTTGGAGATGGCGCTGTGGGATATTGTGGGCAAAGCCGCTGGAATGCCGCTGTATCGGCTCTGGGGAGGTCCGGTGCGCGAATTTGTGTCCACGAAGTTTTCCGTATCAGGGCTTGAGCCGGGGAAGGCGGCCGCGCTTGCCGCCTGGGCGGTAGAGAAAGGGTTCAGGACGATGAAAGTGAAAGTCGGCATCGATCCGGAAGAGGATGTGGCGCGCGTCCGGGCGGTGCGCGAGGCCATTGGTCCGAAGGTCAGGTTGGGCGTCGATGCGAACGGAGGCTGGTCGCCCCGCGTGGCCGTTCAAACCATCCGGCGTATGTACGAATTCGGCATTTACTTCGCCGAACAGCCCGTGCCTCCCGTTGACCCGGCGTGGATGGCCGACGTCCGGAGCCAGGTGAACATTCCGATCATGGCCGACGAAAGTGTCAACACGGCGCAGGATGCCATGAGCCTGGCGCGCGCCGGGGCGGCGGACGTGTTTTCCGTGTATGTCGGCAAAGGCGGCGGGGTCAACTCGGCGAGAAAAATAGCCGCCGTGGCGGAAGCTGCCGGTCTCGTTTGCACGGTGGGCAGCAATCTTGAGATGGGAGTAGCCAGCTCCATGATGATCCATCTCGCCATGGCAACTCCGGCCATTGCGGCCGAACAGTTTCCTTGCGATATACATAGCCAGCTTTTATACGAGGGTGACCTGCTGGCCGAGCCACTGCCGATTCAGCCAGGGAAGGCATCACCGTTCGAGCGGCCGGGGCTCGGCGTGGAACTGGACGAAAGGAAAGTAGAACATTATCGTGTAGGCTAGAAGTAATCGGCCGCCCGATGTTGAGGATTTTTGCCTGTCTCTGGTTCTTTAGCTTCCTCGAGCTTTTCGGTACCGCCCAAGCGAACTTCTACCAGGACGCTCTGCAAAAATATCAAAGCAAGCAGTACGTAGCAGCTTTGCCGCTGGCGGAAGAAGCGCTGCGGGCAGATGCCAACAACCCCGTCTATATTCACTTATACGGTTCTATTCTGGCGGCGCTCGACCAGTTCTATCTGGCCGAAGAAAATCTGCGTAAGGCCGCGGCACTGGCACCCGACACACCGGCCTTTATTTACGATCTCGGCGCCCTTCTCCATCGGGAAAGAAAGTACGCGGAAGCGGTTCCGGTGCTGAAGCGCGCCATCGAGCTGGATCCCGAAAACCTTCCGGCGCGCCTGATGCTGGCGCGATGCTACGTTTTCAGCTATCAACAACTGCAAATCCCGAATTTTGAGGAGCTCACGATGGAGCAGTTGAACTACATCGTGAATAAGAATCCCCGTTTCCCGGGAGTTCATCATCACATCGCGCTGGTATACATCAACACGGGCGAAACCGCCAAAGCGATCGAGGAACTGAACACAGAACTACAATACGACCCGGCAAATGCGCAGGCGCGGCTGGAGCTGGGCGAGAGCCTCCTGAAGCTGAACCAGTACCACAAGGCCGCTGAGGAACTGCTGGTAGCCGCGAAGCAGGCGCCGCAGATGTCCGCCATCCCGTTCGCTCTAGCGAAAGCTTACCGGGCGGAAGGACAGACCGGCAAGGCCCTGGAAGCCGCGCGCAAGTGCACGGAGCTGGAACCTGGATTTGCCGATGGCCACTATCTGCTGGGGCAGCTTTACCGCGAAACGAATCAGCCGGAACTCGCCCGGCAGCAGTTCGAGCTTTTCCGGCAAATTAAGAACACAAACGCGCCTCCCCAGTAATCATCGCGGGCTACGCAGTGTCCCGCATTCTGGACAGACTGCACGGACGAACCGGCGAACTGTACTAGTCTTTCTCTATGCAGAGGATATGAGGGTTCTCGGATACGTCAGCGACGAAACGTACGTCGCCATCCCAGATGCGCTGGCCGAGTTTGAATCCCCTGACGGCGGAGTAAGCGTTCTGCGGTCCTCACCCCGAGGAGCGCTCTACGGGGACCTGGCCGCCGGCTCCTACCGTGTGAGCTTAAGCAAGCAAGGTTTCGGATCGAAGATTGTCAGCGCGCCGCTCGGTGAAAAGCCATACCAGTTCCGCCTGCTCTCGGATGGACTCTTGGGCTATATGTGGCCGAAGTGGGTCCGCTCAGGCGAGCGGTCCGAGTTCCGCGTTCACTCGGTCGAACAATACCGGCTCAGCCTGTGGCGGTACGGGTTGCGCAAGGAGTGCCTCGGAGTGATCGGCTGGTACGACGAGCACGGGCCGCGCGCCACGATGCAGATTACGCCGGACGGTGATTACACGCAGAGCGGCGTCCAATGGAACAAGCTGGGATACGGCAAGCCGGACCATACCCGGCTGATCACGGCACCGGAACGTTCGGGCCTCTATTATGTGTGGGCGACGACACCGTCGGGGCGGAAGTTCTCCTTTCCGTGGGTGGTGGCTCCCGCGCGGCCGCAGTCCCAAATCGCGGTTCTGGCCTCCACGAATACGTGGAATGCGTACAACAATTTCGGCGGCCGCAGCAACTACGTCAACGCGGACCGGCTCCCGGACAAACCAATTGTCAACGCGCGGCTGGAACTCGATCGCTTTCAAAATCCGTTGCCGTTTGGAGTGTGGAGGCCCGAGGACAAGGAGTATGCGCCGCTGTCTTTCGACCGGCCGGAGCCGCACAATCATTTTCTCGAATCCGGAGAGGTGACCGACCCGGTTCGCGGGCGCGTGCAGTGCGGGCAGGCGCCGGGCGAGTGGAGGCTGCTGGGTTGGCTGGAGCGCGAAGGTTACGCTTATGACCTCTATGCCGAGGCGCAGCTTCATGACGGCACACTGCCGCTCAACGCGTATCGGGTGTTGATCCTGGCCGTTCATCCGGAATACTGGACGCGCGAAATGTACCAGCGAGTCAAGCAATGGGTGTTCGAGGGAGGCGGACGGCTGGTGTATCTGGGGGGCAACGGTCTCAACTGTGAAGTCAAACTCGAAGCGGATGGAACCATGCGCTGTCTGACTCATGTTTACAGTGTTCACGGCGAAATGGGCGGGCACTCCATGGAGAAGCCCGAAATCGAGTATGAGAGCCGCATGCATCGAACGCTCGAGTCGGAAGCCAACCTGCTAGGCGTTGTATGCACGTCGGAGGGGATCATGACGGCCGCGCCTTACCGGGTTGTGGACGAATCACACTGGATTTTCGCGGACACGGGGCTGCGGAACGGAGATCTTTTCGGAGAAAAGACTCTTCACGAGCGCATCCCCGGCGGAGCGTCCGGCCACGAGACGGATAAGCGCAGCCGGTCTTCGCCGGCAAATACGCGGCTGCTCGCCAAGGGGATTAACCCGCAAAATGGAGGCGCTGAGATTGTATATCACGAGCCCGCCGGGGGCGCCGTTTTTTCCGTCGGCTCGATCACCTGGGTGCCGGCGCTTCTGGTGGATGATCACGTTTCGCGAATTACTCGCAATGTTCTGGACCGGTTTCAACGTGACTAAGCGGCTTTTCAATGCCTGGATCGGAGTATATATGACACTTGCGTCTGCCTCTCCTGTGTTCCCGGCGGAGGAACTCTTCGTGGCCAAGCGTTTGACAGCGGAGCACAGTTTCACCGAAGGGATCGAAGGCCCGGCTTGCGACCGGGACGGGAACATCTACGCCGTCAGCTTCGCGCGGACGCCGACGATCGGGAAGATCACGCCCCAGGGTCAGGGCGAGGTGTTCGTCGAGTTCACCAACGGCAGTTTGGCTAACGGGATTCGCTTTGACCGGGCCGGAATCATGTGGGTGGCGGATTACACGAAGCACAATATCCTGCGCATCGACTCGAAGACGCGTGCCGTGAGCGTGCTGGCGCATAGCGACGAGATGAACCAGCCGAACGATGTTGCGATAACGGCCCATGGCATGGTTTTTGCGAGCGATCCGAACTGGGAGAAAAGCACGGGACAGATCTGGCGCGCGGATCCTGATGGCCGCCTCACGCGAATCGCATCGGACATGGGGACAACCAACGGGATCGAGGTGAGTCCTGACGGTAAGAAGCTGTATGTGAATGAAACGGTGCAACGAAACATCTGGGCGTTCGTCCTTCATCCCGACGGCAGCATCACCGACAAGACGCTGCTCATCCGGTTTCCCGACTATGGCCTGGACGGCATGCGCTGTGATGTGGACGGGAATCTATACGTGGCGCGCTGGGCCAAAGGCACGGTGGCGAAAGTCTCACCCAAGGGAGAATTGCTGCGCGAGATCGATGTGCTGGGAGCGAAGCCGACGAACGTATGCTTTGGCGGCCCTGATGGCCGTACGTGCTACGTGACCGAGGTAGAACATGGACGGCTGGTGCAATTTCGGGTGGACCGGCCGGGGTTCGAGTGGAAATTTCAGCATGAAAACCGCTAGTCTCACAGCGAGAGGCCAGCGAGGTCATCTACATCCGGATCCCAGAGACGCGGCATCTCGAAACCGGCGGCCAGTGCGCCCCATTTGACCGCCGTGCCGGAACCGATCATGACCCAGGTTTCTCCGGCGGTCCATTCCGATGCGACCTGCCGCAGACAGGCCAGAGCTGTGGCTGACGCGGGCTCAAGCGCGAATCCCTGGCGCATCAGAATGCCGGCGGCTTCGAGAATCTCTTCGTCAGGGACCGCGAGAACGGAACCCTCGGATTGGTAGACCGCGCGCAGAGCATGATCCCCGATGATCCTCTCGGCGATAGAAAGGGCCACGGTCGAAGTTGAATCCAGCAGTTGGGCACGATGTGAACCTCGCTGAAATGCACGAAAAGCAGAATCGGCGCCGGAGGCCTGGCAAGCGATCATCCTGGGGGTTTTAGTGACCCAATCCAGCTCGCGCAGTTCGCGGAACCCTTTCCACACGCCGTAGATGCCGTCTCCGCTTCCTGCGGGAATGAAGATCCGATCGGGTATGCCGTGGTTTAACTGTTCGTAGATTTCAAATGCGATTGTTTTGAAGCCCTCAATACCAAACGGGTTGGCGTAACCGGGACGCGGGCAAAAGACGCTGCACGGATAGTAATCACCACGCTGGAGGAGTTGGCGAAAGAGCGCTTCCTGGTTGCCGCCACGAATGACGCGGGCACCATAGGAAGCCATGAGCGCGAGCTGCGATGCGGGCGCACCGGCGTGGCAGAACACGACGCAACTCAAACCGGCCGCTGCGGAATATGCCGCTGCTGCGCAACCGTGATTTCCCGTGCTGATAGCCGCTGTGCGACGAAATCCGAACTCGCGCGCCATGGAAACGGATATGCAATTGGGACGATCTTTCCACGACCACGTGGGATTGGCGGTTTCGTTCTTGAGCAGAACGTGGAGTCCGTTTCTGCCGCTGAAAATTGGAAGCAGGGGCGTGGCGCCCTCACCGAGGCTGGCTCTAGACACTTCGCGGACCGGAGGCAACAGAGGGCTCCAGCGCCAGATTCCGGAAGTTGGTTCGCCAACCATATTGGGGTCAATTGTGTGGAGGTCGTACGCAACCTCAAGCGGCGCCGTCTTTCCGAGAGCCTGGCACGAAGGGCACCCGTAGAACATCGGTGAGACGCCGAAGCGGGCCGAACAGGCGACGCATTGCAACCACGCCCGGTCAGCCATTGGTCTCCATACTCTTGCCGACAAGCACCGCCCAGTTTGCGGCGCGGATGTAGGCTTTGCTGCGAAGCCCTAAAACGACTCCGTCGCACGGGCTCGCAATTTGCTGCTGGACTTCCCCGCGGTTACCCATTATGGCTGCAAGAGTGACTCCTTTCCTGACTGCGTCGCCCAGCCGGCAGTGAGCCGTGAAGATCCCGGAGGCTGCGGCCAGCATCCAATCGCCCTCGAAGACGTCAACGGCGCCTGTCTTCTCCGAAGTGGGAGCCAACAGCGCCCAATGACTCAAGCAAGCGAGGATGCCATTCCGATAATCGCGAACGCCGTCCCCGGAAAGCTGTCCGGCACCGCGATATTCGGCGCCAATGGCGATTTTGCCGCGCTTCCAGGCCTCGCACGACAGCACACCATCGGTCGGAGGAAGCTGCCAGAGAGCCGGCAGGCCAAACGCCCGCGCGGCCCGAAACGATGGGTTGTCACAGTTTGGCAAGCCGTAGAAACCCACGACCGGAAGAAAGACGTACTCGACGCCGCCGCTGTGAAGATCGACCAGGTAATCCGCGCGAGTCACCAAACTTTCGAAGATGGCGGCGGCCAGGCGTTCGGTGGAGCTACCGCGTGCGTTCCCAGGAAATGTCCGCGCGAGATTGAGTCCGTCTTCGGGATGAAGCCGCGTGCCAGCGGCGAAAGCGGCGGGATTCGCTGTGGGTGCCGCCACCACAGTTCCTTTTAGACGATCGGGCGGAAGAAACGGCGGCAGAGAGAAGAGGGCTGCCGGGCCTTCGTACTCATCCCCGTGAACACCGGCGGTGATCAGCGCCAATGGACCGGGCGAATGGCCGCGGCAGCAGAACACTTCGATTTGCGCGTCAGTGGTGGCCTGCCAGGTGCACCAGCCGCTAAAGCCTGCGGGAAGTTCCTCCAGCCAGTCCATGAGATTCAAACGATGTTCGGCGGGAGGAGCAGCCGATCGAGAAACTCCCGGGCCTTTTGCAGGTGATGACATCCCCGCCGCTCGGACCAGGTGAGATGACCGGGATAGAGACCGTCGATGGGGACGTCAGCCAGGCGGCGCAGTGTTTGAGAATAGGACGGGATATCGCAGCCCGAGACATCCTGAAGCAGGATTCGGCCGCCGTGAAATACGGTGTCGCCGCAAAAAAGGTCCTGCCGGCCGTCGCAGCAGAGCAGGAAGCTGATCATGTCGCTCGAGTGACCGGGGGTTTCCAGCACCCGGATGGAGCAGTCGCCAACCATCAGCTCATCGCCATCACGGAGAACTCTCGCGACAGGACAGGCAGCGAAATGGACATCGGGCGGATAGATGCCGGCGCGTTTGGCGGCGCCGAGACTGATGGCCTCTTGGTCGCCGGCCTCGAGTGCGCGAGCGGTGCCCGCGGACGCGGCGACTTCCAGGCCGAGACGATCGTGCAGGCCGCGCGCTCCGCCGGAATGATCGAGATGACCGTGGGTCAGCAGAAGGCGGGTCACGCGGTCGATAGGGGTACCGTCGAGTTTCAGGTTTTCGATCAATCGCTCAGTTTCGATGCCGCAGCCGGAATCGATCAATGCGAACTCGTTACCGCCGTCGATTGCATAGACGTTGCAGTCGTTATCGTGGGTGAGCGAACAACCGAGAAGGCCACTGGCGATGAGGTGAACGCGACAGGAAATCTTCAATCGAGCCGCTCGTTGGAGTAGTTGAAGTCGCGCTCGGGAGGAACGAGCTGCTCACGAAAAAGCCGGCAAAACTCAACGAGATTGCGAATGGCACATTCGGCGAACTCGCGGCCCTTCTCGGGCGAGGCGAGCTGCGGATCGCCTTCGACTCCGCTTTCGGTGATGCGGCTCCAGCGATTCACCATGTGAACGGGCCCTGAACCGAACAGGTCGTCGTAGATGAACTGGTTGACGCGCGAGGGGGCTTCCCGGCTGGTCATTTTGTCTTTCTCCACCAGTTCCGGCTTCAGATGCATATAAAGAGAGGTCTCAAATTCGCAGGCATGGGCCATGCCACCCGGAAACTCCGATTCGCGCAGGCGATCGACGGCCTCTTTGGCGAGCGCCCAATGGGCGACAGCGCCGGCAAGAGCGCGCGTGGTGTTGTTGATGCGGCGCGCGGCGAGGTTGCACAGCATCTGGTTACTGCCGTGGCCGTTCACGAAGACGATGCGGTCAAAGCCCTGGCGCACGAAAGAATGTGCGACATCGTAGCAAAAGTCGGTGAAGACATATTCGCGCACGGTGATGGTGCCGGGGAATCCCATGTTGTGCTCGTTGAATCCGTAGTGGATCATCGGGGCGGTTAAAATGCGGCCTTCGGAGCGGCGGGCGGCTTCTTCGGTAACGTGCTCGACAAGGACGTTATCTACGTCCACCGGCAGGTGATAGCCGTGCTGTTCGATGGCGGCCACGGGGATCACGATCACCGAACCTTGCTGCGCGCGGTCGCGGGCTTCGGGCCAGGTCAGGGTGCGGAACAGGTGCTTAGTCAAGACGTTTGCATCCTAAGTAAGGGCTTGCGGAATTGCAGATAGCGGTATTATCCGTGCTGCCGAGTGACGTAGTCAAGAAAATCAAGGGTCGTTGAGGCCCGGCGCTTCGCGATTCGATAGAATGCAGGAGTTCCTCGGCAAGCTGGACATTTGAGGAACATGGAGCAAGGTTCTCAAATGCCAGTTGGCTATTGGTTCATGCTGGTGGCGCTCTTCAGTTTCGCCGCCATGGGGATCGTCCACAAGATAGGCGATCGCTATGCCTGCAATCCGTTGCACATCGCGCTTTTCACGATGGCGACCGCCTCCGTCATGAGTCTGCTTAACGTCGTGATCGCAGAGCGAACATCGCTCGCTTCATGGAAGACTGCCGTTCCACTGATTGCTCTGCCCTTCGGAGCCTGCGCGGCGTCGGCCTTGTGGCTTTTCCAACGAGGTCTACGATACGGCCGGATCGCCACGAGCTGGCTGCTGATCAATCTCTCTGCGGCTATTCCCACGGTTCTTTCGGTTGTGGTTTATCATGAGCGGCTCAGCCTGCGAAAGGTGAGTGTGTTGCTGCTGATCGTGGCTTCCCTGGTGCTGTTGTGGTGGGACCGCAAACAGGACCGCAAAAAGGGCGAACCGAAGGCCATGGAAGCGGTGCCCAGTCCGGTCGGCGGGGTGGAGTGATGTGGTTTCGCCTCATGATGATCGCCTTCGTGCTGAACGGCCTGAGCCCGTTCGGATTGAAGATTCTGGCGAGCCTGGGGTTGGCCGACCGATACACGCCTCTCTACCTGATGTTCTGGTACCTGTTTGGGGGACTGCTCATCCTCGTTCTCTATGCTCGCGCTTTGCGCAGGCCGAGCCGCCCGGACGTGCTGGTGGGGGCGGGGCTCGGGGTTTTTAGCACGTGCGGCCAGACGTCGATGGGGCTCGCCCTGGCGCACGGTCTTCCCGGCAACGTTGTCTTCCCGGTGGCGCTGGCGGGTGGGCTTTTCGTCGTCGTGTTGACCGCGGTTCTGGTGTTCAAAGAGCGTATCGGTCCGGCGGGAATTGCCGGGATCTCGCTCGGGATTATTTCGATCGCACTTTTGAGCCTGAACTAAGGGCGCCAACAGTAGTGAGGGTCTGGTGCGGGGGTTATACCTGGAGGGAAAAATTGTCGACCCCCCCCCTCCCTTGCAGACGGCTCAGGGCAGGGCCGCTCGCCGCGCGTGATCGCAGTGGCGGTGGTGGTCGCAGGCGAGTTGTTCAGGGGTGGGCGCGGCGCGCGGTCGCAGTGGTGGGCGTGTTGCGCGAGGGTGATGGCCAGGGGCCGGGCGGGGCGCGCGCTTGGGGTGCGAGCTTGCGATGACGCGCCATCAGAAACGCAGCTGGTTTTTGCAGACTGCTGAGGGTTTTGGCCGGGCGGGGCGTGCGTGCGGGCGCAGGTGAACGTGAGGGGGCGCGCGGTGGGCGGTGCGGGCATGGACGTGGGAAGCGCGGGGGGGGGCGCGTACGCGTTCTAGTTAATTGTTGTTTAGGACCTTTTCAAGGCGGTCGCACCCGCACATCAGGAAAAACAAGATATCGAACTGATTTACCGTGGGCTCGCGCGTTAGGCGTACGCGCAGATTTATAAATTCACCTTCTTAGTTGACTTTCGCGTCCTGATCAGCTGGATCCTTCTCATTCGGCGTTACTACAAGGGGTGGAATACAAGCGTAGGCCTTCATTTGCCTGTAAAGCGCATTCATTGTCGTGTCAACAGAACCAGTCAGAATGGTCCGTCTCAATGCTGGAACACGAATGGGGCGATTTTGAATCGGGAACACATTGTTCAGAAGAAACTTCGCCCCCGCCGGCGACACAGCGTATCCCGGAAGACCAAAAGCATTTCTCAGCGGCAGAACAGTCGCGGGCGTGCACATCTGTTGAAACTGCTGAAGCTCCAGTGGTCCCAGTTTTCGGTTATAAAACTCACCTGCAAAGTGCTCAACGCCAGTAATCATGTCCACCTCCAAGACCGAGTCGAAATTATAGCCGAGCAACAAAAAATCCCAGTCCGACGGCATGAAGCGCATGCAAGCTGTGAACTGTTTGTGAAAGTCCTTCCGAAACACGGCGTCGTCCTCACATACGATGAGACACTGTCCGAGCTCGATTGACTTGAGCCAGAGATTGCGGTGCGCCAGGCCGGAACCAAGTAGGCCGAAAGTCATGCCTTGGGTCCCCCCCACGATGATGTTAGTGCGCTTCAGCTCGGGTAGGTCAAGGCATTTGCCATCGACTCCTTCCTCAAAAATGAATCGAACATCCTCGATCTGGTTCAGTTGCAAGAACAAGCGCTTGCGTTCTTCTGCTTGAGGCAGATGAATGGCACGTACCTCCGTCATATTCAGTCGCGCAGAATCGTGTCCACTTCGTTGGTGTGGCGCTTGCGGGCCTCTGGAAAAACGATGTTGGCAGTGGATCAAACTGACCCACTGCCAACAAACCACCAAGAACGTCGCGAGAGCCTAAATTTCCTTCCCGGTGAACGTAAAGCCGACAACCGGGCTCCCGATAAACGTAGCGCCGCCAGTCACTTGGCTGAGTTCGGTTTCCGTAAGCTGGTCGGGAGCGAGGTCCAGGTCGCTTATGCTCTTTCCAGTGACATCTCTAATCTGCCTCTGTTGTTCTTCCGTTAGTCGAATGGTCAATTTGCTTCCAGGCATGCACACCTCCGTTTGGTCTGCTTCGAGAGATTGTCTCATACAGTAAAGCGGGAATGGAGGTCAAACAAATCTAAAAGGGGTGATTAGAAAGTTGACCGGCTAGGCACCGACGAGCGGTTGAACAACAGCATAGCGCTAAAGTTGCCTCGGCAGCGCTCACGCATGCGCTGTCAGGTGACCTCGGAGTTCGGATTCGACCTTATCCAGTACTGCAGGCCACGCTCCGGGAGTGGTTTGGCGAAATAGCCTCGCGGTTGGATACCAGGGACTATCCTCCCGTTCCAAAAACCATCGCCAGTCGCAACCTTTGTGTAGCAAAATCCACACAGGTTTGCCCATGCTTCCCGCCAGATGCGCCACACCGGTGCAGACGGAAATCACCAGATCCAGATTGGCGACGATCGCCGCCGTGTCAGCAAAATCCTTGATGTCGGGCGTCAGATCTATCAGCCGCACATCGGGTGGAATCTGCTTCCCCTGTTCCCTTCCTGGGCCCAACTGCAACGAGTAAAACGTTGCTCCGGGTACCTTTAGCAGCGGCATCAACAGATCGAAAGGAATAGACCGGTAATGATTGCGGTGCATGGCGGGGTTGCCGGTCCAGGCGAGGCCGATGCGACGCGTATTCCCGGAGACTCGCATTCGCCACGCCTCTACTAGTGCCGGATCGGGATGCACATAGGGGACCCCTGCCGGAATCGTATGCAGTTCCGTCCGAAAGGCCAGAGGCAGACTGAGCAAGGAGCACTGCCAGGCAAACGGCGGCAGCGGTTCGCCGCGCTGAATCACCTGCGATGCACCGCTGGTGTGCAAGAGTAGACGATGTAGTCCCGGCTGAACCTCCAGCACGACGTTACCGCCTAAAGCGGCAACCAGCGGCACGTAGCGCACGAATTGCAACGTGTCTCCGAACCCTTGTTCTGCATAAAGCAGAATACGCTCGCCGGCCAGCGGTTCTCCTTTCCATTGGCGCTCCACCGGCCTACGGTCGTCACCAATGCCCACTTCCCAACGGGATTCATACTCGCGCCATCCGGCGGCCAAGTCGCCTTGGGCCAGATGGATTAGTCCCAAATTGGCTGTTGCCAAGGCTGAGTTCGGCTGCAAGGCTTGCAAACGTTTAAAGCAATCTGAGGCTTCGGCCAGCTCTCCCAGTCCGAACAGGACGAAGCCCAGACCGGCGTGGGCAGTGGTAAGGTTAGGGTCTCGCGTAATGGCGCTCCGGTATGCGTCGGCCGCCGCGTTGAGATCCCCTTTGCATTCAAAAAGTTGGCCAAGGCTGACCATCGTCGCAGCAGAGTCGGGATTCAGTTCAAGGGAACGGTGAAAAGCTTCGGCGGCCCCCTCAAAGTTGCCAAGTTTTGCGAGAACCAGGCCAAGGTCGTTGTAGGTTTCATGTCGGTTAGGATCCAGAGCTAGGGCACGCTCATACAGTGCTGCCGCCGTCTTAAGCGAACCAGCTCGATAGAAAACGTTTGCCAACCGGCGATGAAGCTCGGGAGAATCCGGCTCAATAGCAAGCGCGCGCAGAAAGGAATCCACGGCCGCTTGTAGGTCGCCAAGTTGCTCCTGCGCTACACCGAGGTTTTGATGAGCTTCGGCGCATTCCGGACAAAGTTCTACCGCACGACGAAAGCAATTCATCGCTTGCTGAATCTTGGCATCGGGAGCTTCGCGGTCGCACTCTAGGTCTAACGCACGACGCCTATCCCGAAGGTGCTTCAGTCCTTCCTCAAGAAAGTCCTGGCTTCGTTGTTGAAGGTCTCCTGTGCCCGGCACTACAGGACCTCGGACGCCTGCTTGTTATTGAGGGTCTGGTGCGGATGAGAGGACTTGAACCTCCACTCCCTTGCGAGAACATGGACCTGAACCATGCGCGTCTGCCAGTTCCGCCACATCCGCACGTGTGATGACTCTATTTTTTCAGCCCGCGCCGGGCGAAGTCAACCGCCGGCTTAGTAACCCAGTTTCTTGTCCACCATGTTCAACAGCGGCAATCCCTCGCTGTAGCGCCGTACGTTTTCGGCGAACAGCTGGACCAGCCGCTTCTGGCGATCGGTGCTCCATCCGGAGGTATGCATGGTCATCACTACGTTGGGACAATCGAAGATTGGATGGCTCGAAGGCGGCGGTTCCTCGGGAAACACATCCAGCCCCGCGCCCGCAATCCAGCCCTGTTTGAGCGCTTTGACCAGCGCCATGTCGTCGAAGAGTTTGCCCCGCGAGAGCGCCAGAAAATACGCCGTCTTCTTCATGCTCCCGAAGACCTGCTCGTTGAACATACGCTCGGTCTCACGCGTGTGCGGCGCCGCAGCCACCAGCACATCCACCTGCGGAACCATCTCGTGAAACCAGCCGGGATCGTGCAGTTCCGTCACGTATTCCGGTTTATGCAGCGCGCGGAAATCCGTCGCGAGGATGCGCATGTCAAACCCGTAGTAGGCGCGCCTGGCCACCGCGCAGCCGATCCCGCCCAAGCCTACGATACCCATCGTGCGTCCCGAGATCTCCGAATGGTCCGCTGATTTCACCGTTCCCACCGGCTTCCACTGCCGCGCCAGAAACTGGGGCACGTAGTATCGGCTGATACCTCGGGTCAGGCACAGCAGCATACCGATCGCGGTTTCCGAAATCGCCGGCGCGAAGGTGCGCGCGAAGTTCGTGATCAGCACCGGGCTCTCGAACAACGCCCGGTCCATCGCTTCGATGCCCGCGCCGCCCGCCTGCACCCACTTCAACCTGGTCGCACTCTTTAGCGCATCCCCGCGAATGTCACCGTAGACGACGTCGGCATCCTTCACCTTCTGATCGAATTCCTCACGCGTGCGGCAGACTGTAAAGTCAATGCAAGCCCGGGGCACTGCGGCTTTAATCTGATCGATCTCGGTCGGGTCGAAAGGATGCAGCGTGACGATGTGAAGAGAATCTCGTGAGGACATCCGGGAACCAGGCAGGCTGGAATGCCCGCCCTACTCAGCTACGTCCACGCCCATGCTGCGCGCCGTGCCCTTCACCGACTTCATGGCCGCTTCGAGGGTGAAGCAGTTGAGATCCGGCATCTTGATCTTGGCGATCTCCTCCACCTGCTTCGCCGTGATCTTGCCGACCTTGGTCTTGTTCGGCTCGGCCGACCCCTTCGCCAGATTCACGGCGCGCTTGATCAGCACCGGAACGGGCGGCGTCTTGGTGATGAAGGTGAAGCTGCGGTCGGAATAAATGGTGATCACGACCGGGATGATGAGGCCTTCTTGATCCTTCGCCGAGGTCTTGGCATTGAACGCCTTGCAAAAATCCATGATGTTGACACCCTGCGGGCCCAGCGCCGTACCTACCGGCGGCGCCGGCGTGGCCTTCCCCGCGGGAATCTGCAATTTCACTTGTGCCGTAACTTTCTTCGCCATTTATGTTTTCTCTACCTGTAGAAACTCGAGCTCGACCGGCGTGGAGCGGCCGAAAATCGTCACCATCACGCGCAGCGTGCCGCGCTCCGGATTCACTTCATCCACTTTGCCGGAGAAGTTGGCAAACGGACCCTCGATGATGCGCACGGTCTCGTTCTTCTCAAAATTCATCTTGGGCCGCGGACGTTCCGTCGCCGAGGCCTGACGGTAAAGGATCTGGTTCACTTCGTCTGCGCTCAGCGGCACCGGGCTGGTGCCGCCGCCTACAAAGCCCGTCACCCGCGGCGTGGCCTTCACTGCGTGCCACAATTCATCGTTCATTTCCATCTGCACCAGAACGTAACCAGGATAAACCAGCCGTTTGCTGGTCACCTTCTTGCCGCCCCGCAACTCCACCACCTCCTCGGTGGGGATCAGAATCTGCCCGATCTTGTCGTCGAACCCGAACGCCTGTGCGCGGCTGCGCAGCGATTCCGCCACCTTTTGTTCAAAGCCCGAGTATGTGTGGACGATAAACCATTTCTTGGTGTCTTCAGGCTCCACAACCGGGGCCGCCGCATGCCCGTTCCCTTCCGGAGCGGCAGCCGGCTCGGCGGCTGGTTCGGGCGCTGGCTCGTCCCCAGATTCAACCAAGTGCGCTTCCTGCGCCTCTTCAGCCGGAGCGGCTTGGTCCTCCGCTTCTGCGGCCGGATGCTCCTCCGCACTCATGTCCGACTGCTGGTGTTCCTCGGGGTTTTGTTTTTCTTCGTCCATGGAAGCACCCCTCTTATCTCGTCAGAATATCGGTCACTCGAAGCAGCGTGCGGTTCAGAATCGTGTCGACAATCTGAAAGAAAGCGGCGAAAGCGAAAACCGTCAGAATGACAACAGCCGTGGTGGAGCGAACCTGCTTGGCGTTTGGCCAAGTCACCTTTCGCATTTCGTTTTGCAATTCCGTAATGTAGTTCTTGGTGGCCCTCGGCCACTCTTTCATACCTTCTAACGCGCCTGCCATACTCCTCTTCTCGCATTGGGTGATTTCCGGCGCAGCGAGGTTCCGTCGCCCGGCTCTGGACCACTCCCGCCGGTACTGTCTGGCAGGGGCGGAGGGATTCGAACCCCCACTCGCGGTTTTGGAGACCGCTGGTCTGCCGTTAAACCTACGCCCCTGGGTCCCGGCAATTCCCAGTTTACTTGATTTCCTTGTGTATCTGGTGCTTGCGGCACCGGGGACAGAATTTCTTCAGTTCCAGCCGCTCTGTGGTTGTTTTCTTGTTCTTCGTGTTCGAGTAATTGCGGCTCTTGCACTCGGTGCACTGCATAGTAATGATCTCGCGTGGCATATCTTTGTCCTATTCCAAAACTTCCGTCACGGTTCCGGCGCCCACGGTGCGGCCGCCTTCGCGGATGGCGAACCGCAGGCCCTTGTCCATGGCCACCGGCGTGATCAGCTCCACCGTCAGGTTCACGTTATCGCCCGGCATCACCATCTCGGTCCCCGCCGGCAGCTCCGCCACTCCCGTCACGTCGGTGGTGCGGAAATAAAACTGCGGCCGGTAGCCCTTGAAAAACGGCGTGTGCCGTCCGCCTTCTTCCTTCGACAGCACGTACACTTCGCCTTTGAACTTCTTGTGGGGCG
>JASHOO010000447.1 GCA_030041035.1 Bryobacteraceae bacterium
GTGCGCATCAAACCATAGATCAGCCACGGTTGGCGGCCCACCTCCGCGGTAATCCAGCCGGCCGTGGTGGCGATGTAGGGAAATGGGAGCATGAGCATCAGCATCCACAGGAGCCACCGTGTGTCGTAAAGCTTCGAGCGAACAAGCTGCAACATGGACACGGCCATGACGGCGATGAAAATGGTTCCGAGACCTACCATGATGTGGTAACTGAAATACAACAACGGGATATTATCGGGCCAAAGGTCGGGGCCGAAGGCATTCAATCCTTTGACACGCGCACCCCAGCGGCGATAACTCAGAAAGCTCAGGGCGCGGGGGATCACGAGCGGGTTGTCAAGTTTCCGGGCGTCAACATCCGGCTGGCCGAGGAGCACGAGCGGCACACCCTCGGCGGTTTCGAATAACCCCTCCATAGCGGCGAGTGTCACGGGTTGGTGTTGGGCGATCATTTTGCCTTGCCCGTCACCGGTGGGAAAGAGCATCAACAGAGTCGCAATAAAGCCGGCCGTGACGCCGATGCGCACAAACGTGCGGCCGTAGACATTGTGTGTATCCGCCAGCAGGTAGAAAGCGCCCACGGCAGCCATCACGAAGCTGCCCGTAACGACTGCACCGATCATGTTGTGCAGGTACTGCCAAAGCGTCCAGGGGTTGAAGATGAGCTCACGAAAGCTGCGCAGCAGAATCTCGCCGTTGGGCCCGATGGAATAGCCCACCGGGTTCTGCATCCAAGCGTCGGTGGCGATGATAAAAAATCCAGACAACCACGAACCGGCGAAAACCAGTAGGGCCGCCAGCCAGTGCAGGAACGGACCCAGCCGTTTTTCGCCAAAAATGAGGAGGCCGAGAAAAGTGGACTCCAGAAAGAAGGAGAACACACCCTCCATGGCCAGTGTTTGGCCGAGCACTCCGCCGGCGGCCTTGGAGAAGGTGGCCCAGTTGGTGCCAAACTGAAATTCCATGGGAATACCGGTGACCACGCCCATGGCGAAGTTGATGGCGAAAATCTTGGCCCAGAATCGGGCCGAGCGATTATAGTGCTCGTCGCCCGTGCGCAACGCCAGGGTCTTCAGTACCACCAGCAACAGTGCCAGACCCATGGTGAGCTGCGGGAAAATATAGTGAAAGGTAACTGTGAAAGCGAATTGAAAGCGATCGATGGCGAGCGCCGAGTTCATAGTCGCACCTCAACATACAACTGCGATTGCGCCCCCGATTGTTTAGTGTATCCTGAATTTCGACACCATGTCGCTGGAGATTGAAACGCGGCGCATCGAGCCCGGCATCACAGTGCTAGAGCTGGCCGGCAAGATTTCGCTTGGTCGAGAGAGCCAAAGGGTCGAAACAGCGGTGCACGATTTGCTACGGCAGGACGAAAGAAAGATTGTTCTGGACATTTCGCGCGTCGACCACCTGGACAGCACGGGCATCGGCATCCTCGCCTATTGTTACGGCACGATGAACCGGAACGGCGGAGATTTGCGCATCGCCGGCGCCTGCGGAAAGGTGCTGCACCTGTTGCAAATCACGCGCCTCGACAGTGTACTGCCGCTGTGCGACTCGGTGGAAGTCGCTTGCGCCAGTCTGGGGGCCAAACCGCCCGGCTAGGCGTACGCCACAATGGACCGTAAGGCGCGTTTATGCCGTCTCCCGAAGAAGTAACGTGGGCGAAGTTTCGCGTCGCCGCCATGATCGGCTGCGCTATCGGGATTATTTCCGTGCTCGTTTACTTGCTCCTCGGCGGCGTGGATGCGTTTCTGCCCTCGGTCAATGTCTACGCCTACCTGAAGGACGTGTCCGGTATCCAAAAAGGGTCCGCGGTGCAGTTCAATGGAATCCGTGTAGGTCAGGTCACCCAGGTCACTCTTTCCGGACTGAAGGACTCAAACAAGACCGTGCGCGTGGACATGGTGATTATCAATCGGTTTCTGAACGCCATTCCCGACGACTCCACGGTGGAAGTGACGGCGCTCAATATCCTCGATGAAAAGTTCGTCAACGTCAACGAAGGCAAGAGCCTGCGGCACCTGATACCCGGAGGAGAGTTGCGACCTTCCCCGCCAGCTAACATCAACCCGGCTGATATCCTGGCGGGCGGCCGCCAGATTCTCGCGCAGTTAGATGCCGTGGTTCACGATATGGAAACCGGGCATGGCAACATTGGAAGACTGGTCAAAGGCGAGGAAATGTATGACAGCATGTTACATAAGGTGAGTGAGTTTCAGCGGGCGGTTCACTCGGCCAGCAACACAAGTACGTTCACCGGCCGCCTGATATTTGATGAAACCGATTACGACAAGCTGCGGGCTCCGGTACAAAGGCTGGACCATGCGCTGGCGGAAGTGCAGAGCGGCCAAGGAACGGCTGGCCGGCTGGTGACAAATCCGGCGCAGTACGAAAAATTTCGGAAAACAGTAGGAGATCTCAATCGCGCGTTAGCCGACCTGAATGCAGGGAAGGGAGCGGGTGGAAAACTGCTGAAAGATGATGACCTTTACCGGCGGATCAATCGGATTGTTCAGGATCTGAACGCTCAGATGGATGCGTTCAATGCCGGCGAGGGGGCCTTAGGACACTTTATGGTGGATTCGAGTCTGTACGAAATCCTGGAAGGCAGCACGAGGAATCTTGCAGAGACGCTGAAAGAGTTGCGAGAAAATCCCAGGAAGTACCTCCGCCCGAAATTTTTCTAGGAATTCTTCGGAAACTCACGGCTACCGGCGCGGAGTGCCGGCAACGTCGTCGCAAGGTCCTAAATATCAGAGAAGCGAGCGCAGGAGTATGTGCACCAGGCTGAGTAGAATCGCACCCAGAATGGCCGGCAGGAAGCCCCTCACCCGGAAACCGGGCAACAGCGCGGCGGCTACCTTCAGCATGAGCGCATTGATAACGAACAGGAAGGCGCCCAGAGTGATCAAAGTCAGAGGAAACGTAACAATCTTTAAGAACAGACCGAGGGTCGCGTTTACAAAACCGATAACCACCGCGGCGATCAAGGCCGTGCCAAAGCCCGCGATCTCGATTCCCGGAACGACCGCGGCAACGATGATCAAGCTCACTGCGTTCAGCAGCCAGTTGACGAGCACATGTCGCATGGTTTTCGATTGTACTCTATGGCGAAACTCTATACCGGCACGTCCGGGTTCGCATATGCAAGCTGGAGGCCGCGCTTCTACCCGGAGAAGCTGCCGGAAAAGAAGTTCCTCGGGCACTACGCAAGCCGCCTAAATTGCGTCGAGATTAATTACACCTTTCGCCGCTTGCCGGCCGCGACGACGCTCGAAAACTGGGTGAAGTCCACTCCGCCAGGCTTCTGCTTCGCCTGCAAAGCTAACCAGCGGATCACACACATTCTACGGCTTAAGCATGTGGACACATCGCTCGAACTCTTCCTACGCATGATCGATCCTCTACGTTCCGCCCGGCGTCTCGGTCCGATTCTGTTTCAACTACCGCCCACCGTGAAGTATGACTCGGCCTTGCTGAATGACTTTCTCGTACTTCTACCGCCTGACATACGCTTCAGCATGGAATTCCGGAACACGTCCTGGCTGCAGGACGCGGTCTACGACGCTCTCCGCCGGCGCAACGTGTCACTATGCGTGGCAGAATCCGATAAGTTGGAAATTCCAGAAGTAATTACGGCCGATTTTGTTTATTACAGGCTGCGAAAAGCTGAATATACGGAACAAGAGCGTGAGTCGATCGCTGAAAGAGCCAAGGAATTATTGGGTCAGGGTAAGGACTTATATCTGTTCTTCAAACACGAAGAGACTCCCGAGGGCGCGCTGTACGCAGAAGAGTTAGCCGCCGCCTTGTGAACGGCGGCGCTTCTTAGCTACTGGTTCTGCAGGCGCTACTGCGGCTTCTTCTTCCGCTACGGCGGCCGTGGCCGAACCCACAGGCTTCTTCTGCTCGGCCAGGCTTTTCTTGAGCGCTTCCATGATATCGATAACCGGTGCGATATGTGGTGTGGGTGTTTCGACTACCTTGTTACCTTCCAACTTAGCCTCAATCATCTTCTGTAAGTTGAGACGGTAATTGTCGACATACTTCTCGGGTTCGAATTCCGCTACCAGTGACTCAATGAGCATCTTGGCCAGAGCCAGTTCTTTCTCTTTTACCTGGCTGGTGTCGGTGCGGAACTCCTCCACCTGACGGATTTCGTCCGCATAATACATAGTATGCAGCAACACACCTTTGTTGCCCGGGCGCAGAATTACAATGTGCTCGCGGTTGTGCATCGCGATCTTAGCGATGCCGTAGTATTTCGACTCACGCAAAGCCTCGAACAGCAGTGCGTAAGGTTTCTCGCCGCCTTCGTCGGGCGCCATATAGTAAGAACTTTCGAGGTAAATGGGATCCACACGGTCGGATTTGACGAATTCCAGGATCTCCATCACCTTGGCGGTCTTCGGCGCCACCTTCTTGATCTCTTCTTCATCGATCTCGACGTAGCGGTCCTTTTCGTACTCGTACCCTTTCACCAGCTCGCTGCGGGGAACCGGTTTATCTTCCGCCTGGCAGTAGATCACCTGCTTGATGCGCGAATGATCGTTTTTGTGAAGCATGTTAAAGCTGATTGTCTCGCCGCGCGCGGCACTGAATAACCGCACAGGAAAAGAAACCAGGCCGAAAGTTAGATGTCCCTTCCACACGCTGCTCGCCATGTATGCAACCTCACTTCCGCAGCTACAATGGGCTAAATCGCCTTCTAACACGGATAACATGAGATAAGATAGGTTTTCAACATTTTCAGATGTCTTTGAACGAATACGTTCGCAAGCGTTCGTTTGGCTCCACACCCGAGCCGGAGCCGGCTGGTCCACGCGCCTCAACCGGCGGTAACTCGTTTTGTGTGCAAAGGCACGATGCTACCCGCCTGCATTATGACTTCCGACTCGAGGTGGACGGCACCCTTAAGTCCTGGGCCATCCCCAAAGGTCCAACGCTGGATCCTACTCCTAAACGCCTGGCGGCCATGGTGGAGGATCATCCGCTGGAATATGGCAATTTTGAAGGGAATATACCGAAAGGTAACTACGGTGCCGGCAGTGTCATGCTGTGGGATCGCGGCACGTACGAAACCCTGGGTGACAAGTCTCCTGAAGAGCAGCTCGCGCGGGGCGACTTCAAATTCAAGTTACACGGCGAAAAACTCAATGGCGAATTCGCCATCGTACAAATGAAAGGCCGCGTCAAGGGCAACGAGTGGCTGTTGCTCAAAAAGAAAGACGCCGAAGCGCGTCCCGGATGGGATGTGGAGCAATACGCCTACAGCGTGTCCACGGGCCGCACCCAGGAGGAGATTGCCAGGGACTTGCCAGCACGCGATTCGGCCTCGGCGATGGGGAAAAAAAAACTCCGGGCCACACGATAAGTCGAATTGATCCGTCCGCGCTTGCCGGCGCCGTGCGCGCGCCGATGCCCTCCGCCGTAGTGCCAATGAAATCGTATCTCGCTGAGAGCCCGCCTAAAGGTGACGATTGGCTGTTTGAAGTGAAATGGGACGGCGTGCGCGCCATCAGCTTTATCGATGATCAGTCGGTCCGCATGACGTCGCGCACGGGCCACTCCTGCGAACGCCAATACCCGGAACTCAGCGTGATCGGCCACCAGATTGCGGCGAAGCAGGCGGTGCTCGATGGGGAAATCGCAGTGCTGGATAAGAACGGCGTCTCCGGTTTCGGCCTTATCCAGCCGCGGATTGCCGTTGCCGACCCTAACACCATCGCTCATCTTGCGCGCCGTGTGCCCGTGACTCTCTTCGTTTTCGACCTGCTCTATCTGGATGGCTATGATCTCCGTAATGTTCCGCTGATCGAGCGGAAACGTGCGTTGCAGTCCATTCTCCAGCCTTCCGGCGTGATGCGATACTCCGAACATTTCATCAATCAGGGAGAGGAAATGCTGCAGGCCGCGCGCGCCAATGGTCTTGAGGGAATCATCGCCAAGCGCGCCCAAAGCAAGTATGAATCCAAGCGCAGCCAGGACTGGCTCAAAATTAAAATCCTGACGCAACAGGAGTTTGTCATCTGCGGCTACACGACCGGCGAGCGCGAGTACTTCAGTTCGCTTGCTTTGGGTTTATACGAAAACGGCAAGCTGGTGTATGTGGGAAACGTCGGAACGGGATTCGACCAGAACCTCCTCGAGTTAATCTATCGCCGCATGGAGCCTCTCACGACGTCCCGCTCACCCTTTTCTGCAACGCCGCCGACGTTGCGCGAAACCATCTGGGTGCGACCCGAGCTTGTCTGCGAGGTGAAGTTTTCGAGCTGGACAGAGGATGGCCGCCTGCGCGCCCCGGTCTTTCTCGGGTTGCGGCCGGACGTGGATCCCGCCGAATGTGTACGCGAAGCATCCGCGGCGCCTGAGGAGAAAACTATGCCCGCTGCGCGAAAGCCATTGCTCTCAGGCAAAGTGGACGAAGCCGCGTTCGCGATTGACGGCCAACCTCTGAAATTCACGCACCTCAACAAGGTCTTCTTCCCGGCCGAAGGCTATACCAAGCGCGACTTACTCAACTATTACGATGCTGTCGCCGATTTGCTCCTTCCTTATCTGCGTGACCGGCCGCTCTCTTTAAAGCGTTACCCCGACGGCATTAGCGGCGAGTTTTTCTTCCAGAAGGACACGCATGACCGCTTTCCTACCTGGATTCGCGTCGAGCCGATTTACTCGGAACACAAAAAGGCGCCCACACGATTCGAACTGGCGGATCATCGCGCTGCCCTGCTTTACCTCACTAATCTTGGCTGCATCGATCAGAACCCCTGGATGAGCCGCGTTGATTCACTTGAATACCCCGACTTCATGCTGATTGATCTCGATCCACAAGGCTGTGAATTCGATCGCATCGTCGAGGCAGCGCAGCTCGTGCGCAAGAAGCTGGATCTGATCGGTCTGGACGGCTATCCCAAGACCACCGGTGGCGACGGCATGCACATCTACGTCCCACTGGAGCCGGTCTATTCCTACGAGCAGGTGCGCTCGCTTGCCGAGATCATTGCCCGTGTAGTTGCCGCCGAGCGCCCTGACCTGTTCACAACGCCCCGCCCGGTGGCCCGGCGAGAACAGGGCAAGGTTTACTTCGACTACTTGCAAATTGGAGAATCTAAAACGATCGCCGCCCCCTACGTCGTGCGCGCATATCCCGGGGCGCCGGTGGCGACGCCGCTCGCCTGGCGCGAGGTGGCGCCGGGTTTGCTGCCGTCACAGTTTCATCTGCGAAACGCTCTCGATCGCTTCGCGCGTGTGGGAGATCTCTTTGAGCCTGTATTGAAAAAACCGCAGCGCCTGGAACCCGCCATCGAAAAGCTGGATAAGATCGTTCAGCGCAGGGGGACATAGCCGCGCTAACGCATGCTGCACCCTAGTGATGGTGATGCTCGTGGCTCTCGCCGCTGTCCACGGGAATGACGCACCCGCTCTCGGAAACCGCGCAGCCCACGTGTTCGAATTGCACCGTGGTGTGGCAGATCCGGAAACGCTCGGCGAGTAGGTCGTTCAAACATTTCAGCGTGCAGTCGCTGGCGGACGGCGGTAAATCCTCAATCAGCACGTGACAACTCAAAGCGCGCGTGCTCGAACCCAGACTCCAGATGTGCAGATCATGCACGTCCAGCACTCCCTCCACCTGGCGCATCGCTTCGGTAACCGATTGCAGGTCGAGTCCGCGCGGTAATCCCTCCAACAGAATGTTGAGCGACTCCTGAATGATGCCCCATGCTGTCCACACAATGAGCGCGCCGATCAGAATGGAGAGCACCGGATCGATCTGCTGCAAGCCGGTGTAGCGGATGGCTGCCGCCCCGATCACGATGCCGATCGAACCCAGCAGATCGCCCAGCATGTGGATGAACGCGCTGCGGATATTGATGTCGTGCCGGCGTGCGGCGCGCAGTCCCCACATGATGCCGCCGTTTAGCACCAGGCCCACTCCCGCCACCACCATCATTACGATTTCGTGCACCGCCTGCGGCCGCAGCAGCCTTTGATAGCTCTCGTAGAAGATCCAAATCGCCAGCGCGGCCAAGGTCAGCGCGTTGACGAATGCCGTCAGTACGCCCGCGCGGTGGTACCCGAAGGTCTTGATCTCGTCCGCCGGCTTCGCCTGCAGATGGAACCCGAACCACGCGAGCAGCAGAGCGAGCGCATCGGTGAAGTTGTGGCCGGCATCCGAGAGTAGTGCGAGACTGTGGGCTTGAATTCCGGCGATGAACTCAACCACGACAAACGTGCTGGTAGCAATCAGCGACCACCAGAGAACCCGCCCGGTCTCCTTACCGTGGTGATGTGAGTGCACGAAGATCCTCTCCTCTAGTGTACTGCGGCGGTCCCGATAAGCCGGGATACTCAGCCCTGCTGCCATCATGCCGGCTGGAAGCCGAGCCATAAGGCGTCGCAGTCGGGCCGTGGGCTATCCTACAATCGAACCCGGAACCTATGCGCAATCTTCATTTTTCGGTCCTTGTGTGTCTCTCTGCGCTCGCAACAGCCGCTGAGAAGCCGGTATTTCAAGCGTCCGAACCACTCGATCAGCTCGTGCGCGACGCGGCCGGCGTGGCGGTCGAACGCTTCGGCAAAATGGGGTTAACCGCGGACAAGATAGCGATTACGGTGATTGATCTGTCCGATCCCAATAACCCGGCGCGCGGATCCTACCGGGGCGATGCGCCCACTTATCCGGCGAGTGTCGTCAAGCTGTTCTACTTGGTCGCCGCGCATCGTCAGATAGAGACCGGCGCGCTGGTACGTACGCCGGAGCTGGAACGCGCTATGCACGACATGATCGTGGATTCGTCCAACGACGCAACCAGCCAGGTGGTGGACCTGCTCACCGGAACCACGAGCGGACCGGAACTCGATGATGCCGCGCTGCACTCGTGGCTGGACAGGCGAAACCTCATGAACCGGTACTTCGCGTCTCTCGCCTATGGAGATATCAACGTCAATCAGAAGACCTGGTGCGAGGGGCCGTATGGACGTGAGCGGCAGGGATTGGGCGCGAATTACGAGAATCGCAACCGGCTCACGACGGACGCCGTGGCGCGGCTCTGGTATGAGATTGTCACGGGGCGTGCAGCGTCACCCGCGGGAACGCGTGAGATGCTGAATCTGCTGCATCGCGATCCCTGGATAAAATCTGACGATCCCGACGATCAGGCGACGGCGTTCTCGGGAAAATCGCTGCCGCCGGGCTCGCAGTATTATTCGAAGGCCGGCTGGACGTCGGAAACACGGCACGACACTGCTTACATTCGCCTGGCGAATGGCGCAGAGTATATTCTGGCGGTGTTCACCGTGGGCACCAGTAAGCAGACCGAGATCATTCCCTTTGTGTCCCAGGTGGTGGCGAAGGAATTTTCCGGGACTATTCCTAAAGCCGACCTGGCCCTTGTCAACGGCCACATCTGGACGGGCAACCTTGCACAGCCCTGGGCGGAGGCCGTGGCATCTCGGGGCGAGCGGCTGATCGCCGTGGGTGCGACGGCCGACATTGAAAAGCTGGTCTCGAGCGCCGCGCGGGTAATCGATCTCAAGGGTAAGCTGGCCTTGCCCGGGTTCATTGACGCCCACACACACTTCATGTACGGAGGCTTTCAACTGCTCTCGGTGAACCTGCGCGACGCGCGTACCGAGCAGGAATTCGCGCGCAGGATCGGCGAGCAGGCCCGGAAGCTCGGCGTAAATCGCTGGATCACGGGCGGCAACTGGGATCACGAGCTGTGGCCCGGTGCGCCTTTGCCCACGCGGGAGCTGATCGATCCGGTCACGCGGCAAAATCCGGTGTTTGTCTCGCGGCTTGACGGCCATATGGGGCTGGCAAATTCCCTGGCTTTGCAGCTGGCGGGGATCACCAGAGAGACTCCCGATCCGCCCGGCGGCACCATCGTGCGCGACGCGAAAACCGGGGAACCGACGGGAATTCTGAAAGACGCAGCTCAAAATCTGGTGGAAGCAGTGATATCGAAGCCGACCGACGCCGAATACGACCAGGCCCTCGAGGCCGCACTGGTTGAGGCTGCGCGCGTGGGCGTCACTTCCATTCAGGACATCACGCTGTGGGACCAATATCCGGTCTACCAGCGCTTTCGCGATGCCGGAAAGCTGACCGTCCGGATCTACGCGCGCACGCCGATGCGGGAATGGAAGCGGCAGAGGGAGCTCGCGGGACGCCTCGGTCCGGGTGACTCCTGGCTGCGGTTCGGCGGTCTCAAAGCGTTCATGGACGGGTCGCTCGGCTCCACTACGGCGCTGTTTTTCGAACCTTATAACGACGCCCCCAACACGAGCGGGCTGATGGCCGGCGACAATCTCCCCGAAGGCAAGCTGGCAAAAGATATCCGCGACGCCGACAAAGCGGGTTTGCCATGTTCGGTCCATGCCATCGGGGACAAGGCAAACCACCTGGTGCTGGATTATTTCGAAGAGGCCGAAAAGGAAAACGGTCCGCGCGACCGGCGTTTCCGCATCGAACACGCACAGCACCTGTTGGCATCGGACATCCCGCGATTCGCCCAGCTTGGTGTGATTCCGTCCGTGCAGCCCGCCCACCTGATCGATGACGGACGCTGGGCGGAAAAACGCATCGGCCCCGAGCGTATCCGCACGACATACGCTTTTCGTTCGCTACTCGATGCGGGCGCGCGTCTTGCCTTTGGTACAGATTGGCCTGTGGCGCCCCTGGATCCGCTCATAGGCATTTACGCCGCTGTCACGCGCGAGACCGCAGACGGAAAGAATCCGCACGGATGGGTGCCGGAGCAGAAAATCAGCCTCGACGAGGCCGTGCGTGCATACACCGCCGGTTCCGCCTATGCAGAATTCGGCGAGCGCGAAAAAGGAACTCTGGAACCGGGCAAACTGGCGGACGTGGTGGTGCTGTCACAGGACATATTCCGGATCGAACCGGAGGAAATCCCGAAAACGAAGGTAGTGCAGACAATTGTGGGAGGAAGAGTCGTGCACTAAGGGCTTTACTTTTCCTTTTTCTTCGCCCACAATGGCTCCATGGCACTCACCAAGCGGCAGAAGCAGGCGATAGATTTCATTGCCGGGTTCGTCGAGGAGAACGGGTACAGTCCCAGTTACGAGGAAATTGCGCAAGGGCTGAAGCTGGCCTCGCTGGCTACGGTACACAAACACATCCTGGCGCTCGAAGCCAAGAACTATCTCAAGCGCGGATTCAATCGCAGCCGCTCATTGGATCTCGGTCCGAAGTATGTGCAGGAGCATCGCCGGCAGCGGGAGATGGAAGTGCCGCTGCTGGGCAGAATCGCGGCGGGTAGGCCGGTGGAGGCAGTCGAGCAGCGCGCCACCCTGAGCTTCGCGGATTTCGCCGGTCATCGCGACACTTACGCGCTCGAAGTCCGCGGCGATTCCATGATCGAAGACCACATCTGTGATGGCGACATGATTTTGGTGGAGCGGACAACCGACGTGCGCGATGGCGAGATCGTGGTCGCGCTGGTTTCGGGGGCGGAGACAACACTCAAGCGCATTTACCGCGAGCCGGGAGGCCGTATCCGACTGCAACCGGCTAATGCGTCGCTGCAACCAATTTATGTGCAGCCGTCTGAGGTGCAGATACAGGGACGGCTCCTCGCCGTCCTGCGCAAATACAGGTAACTCGGGTGCAGCAGCGTCGAAACGGCGCCGGCTAGGCGGTAGCGGTCGCCGCTTCGTTCTCGCGAAGCTCGCGCTCGGCCCTCAGCCAGTCGTCTTCCGGCGAGCCGCCAGTGAAGCCTCGGGCTTCCCAATAGGAATATGCCAAACGCGCGACGGCTGCACGGTCTACAGTCAGTGCCTGCCTGACAACGTTTCCTGATACTGCCGTAACTTTTCCGTCCACTGCCTGCTTCGTGCGCGGCGCGCGGCGTTTTTGAGGGCTTGCGGCAGCAGCAGCACCAGTGGGATCGGAGTAAATTGCGTGATGCTTCTTGGGCATTAAACTTTCCCCCAACTGAGTTTCATGTTTCATTCTATCAGAGCCTGCGCATAACGTCTCAAGAAAACGTCGTTATCCACACGATAATTTGGGGGGCGCCGCTCATGCAGGATAAGAGTTCTGGAATAGGTACTACGCCGCGGGAGCGAACGGCTGCTCGGCACCTTTGAGCTCCCAGGCAAGGTGGTTGAGATAGAAAAGCAGCAAGGGCTCCGCGTGCGAGCCTCGGAATTTCTCAAACGTGCGCTCCGCCCAGCCTTCCGTCAGATACTTGCTGCTATCCAAGTCTTTCTCGAAGAATCCGTTCTGGTTGGGAATGCCGAGAAAGTCGAGTACCGCCACAACCAGATCGAGATGCGATACCAGCACCACCTGGGCGAAGTCTTTGGCAAACTCCTCATCTCCTTCGTTAATGCGCGCCCACAGGCGGGGAGTGGCTTTGCGAAGATGTTCAGTGTTGAGTTTTGCCATGTGTGCGCGGGTCTTCAGTGCGTCGAAAAGTTGATAGGTTTTGAGCTTCCCCATGGAAATCCCCCGCACCAGTTGTGCGAATCCTTCCTCGCCGACCTGCCGGTACACATCGCAAAGCTGCATGAGGGCAGCGTAACACAGCACGGCGCAATCGCCGGGCGCGTTACAATAAGTGGGTTTGGCATGAGCAACATCATTATTCTCGGCGCGCAATGGGGAGACGAAGGCAAGGGGAAGATCGTGGATCTTTTCTGCGACCGTTTCGATATTGTCGTGCGTTACCAGGGTGGCCACAACGCTGGCCACACGGTACAGATCGGTGCACAGAAGTTCGTCCTGAAGCTGATCCCTTCCGGGATTCTGCACCCGGGTAAACGCGCGGTGATCGGCAACGGGCTGGTGATTGATCCGGCGGCCCTGCTGAGCGAGATGCAGGCGCTCGAGTCGCTGGGCATCGATGTCGCCGCGCAGCTTTCCATTAGCAACCGCGCGCATGTACTGTTTCCGTATCACCGCACCATGGAGCGGATGCTCGAGTCGATCGGCACAACCTCGCGCGGCATCGGACCGTGCTATGAAGACAAGGCCGGCCGGCGCGGCATCCGTGTGGCCGACTTACTGGACACCGAGCGTTTCGGTGCGCGATTCGAATCCGTAGCCGCGGAGAAGGCTGCCGTGGCACGGACGTTCGGCATCGCCGAAGAACTGGATCCGGCTCGGGTGCGCGCCGAGTACGAGGGCTTCGCGGAACGCATCCGTCCCCTGGTATGCGATACCGCACGCCTGCTGAACGAGGCCATGAACGCCGGCAAGAACGTCATGTTCGAGGGGGCACAGGCAACTATGCTCGATCTCGACCACGGCACGTACCCGTTTGTGACCTCATCGAGTGCCTCGGCCGGAGGGGCCTGCACAGGGACCGGAGTCCCACCCACGCGCATTCACGCCATCGTTGGAGTGGCAAAAGCGTATACCACGCGGGTGGGCGGCGGACCGTTCCCCACCGAGGCGCTGGACGCCATGGGAGAGCAGATCCGGCAACGGGGCAACGAGTTCGGCTCTGTGACCGGCAGGCCGCGCCGCTGCGGCTGGTTCGATATTCCCCAGGTCCGCTATGCGGCCATGCTCAATGGGCTGGATTCGTTAGTCGTCACCAAGCTCGACGTTTTGGATGAGCTGGAAAAGATCCCGGTCTGTGTGACCTACCGCTCGGGACGCCGCGAAGTGACGGACATGCCGGCCACTACGGCAGCGCTCGACGCCATCGAGCCGGTTTTCGAATGCCTGCCCGGCTGGCGGAAGTCTACCGCGGGAATCGCCAACTACGAGGAATTACCGCAACGGGCGCGCGACTATCTGGCCTACCTGGAAAACCGAATCGGCGTGGAGATCGGCTGCATCTCAACGGGTCCGGAGCGAAAACAGACGATCGTGCGCAAGGGGTCACGGTTCGCGAAGTTGTTTCAGTAGCCCCGCGGCACTCGTCCTCGCTCGTTAGTCTTTCTGAAAGTATCGGTTCGGCAACAGCCAGTAGACCAGCGCGGCTGACAGTGGATGCATCAAACCCGCCATAAAGAACACGGGGGCGTAGGAGAAGTGCTGCACCACATATCC
>JASHOO010000448.1 GCA_030041035.1 Bryobacteraceae bacterium
TGGTGTGCATCCCGGTCGACGGCAGGCCGAGAAGCACGTCGCCGGCGCGAATCGTCCGGCCCGTGATCAGTTCATTTTTCTCCGCAGCGCCAACTACCGTTCCCGCCAAGTCGTAATCGCTGTTCGCGTACAGACCAGGCATTTCCGCCGTTTCCCCCCCGATCAGCGCGCAGCCATTTTCCCGGCAGGCCCGCGCGATCCCCGATATGACACTCGCGGCTACTTCCGCCGCCAGCTTCCCCACCGCCAGATAGTCCAAAAAGAATAGTGGTACCGCGCCTTGTACCGCGATGTCATTGACGCAGTGGTTCACCAAATCCTGTCCGATGGTGTCGTGCCTCCCGGTAGCGAAAGCTATCTTGAGCTTGGTGCCAACCCCATCCACCGAACTTACCAGGACCGGCTTCTTGTAACCCGTCAGCGCATAACATGCTCCGAAGCTCCCAATGTCCGTGAGAACATTGGGGCCAAAGGTTCGTTGGGCCAGTTTCTTAATGGCGCCGACGGCGCGGTCGGCTTCGTCGATGTTTACCCCTGCGTCGCGGTAGCGGATTCGCCTGCTAGTAATCATTTATGAGCGGATAACTCTATTATATCGCCTGCCGCTTTGATTTGCTCGTCCTTACCGAAGCGTCTAAAATGAATCTCGGGTCACGAATTGGATAGATGGTCCGAATCACACACCAAAGTCACGGGACCGTCATTGGTCAGGTGTACGCTCATGGATGCGCGAAATACACCGGTGTCGACGCGGATCGGCGCCGAACGTGCCCGATGAACAAAGTACTGATACAGATCCTCGGCTTTCTCCGGATCGGCGGCTAAGTCAAAGCTGGGCCTCCGCCCCTTCCGGCAATCTCCATATACCGTGAAGTTGGACACAATGAGTAGCCCTCCCATTACGTCCAGGACACTCAAATTCATCTTTCCTGCATCATCCTGGAAAATGCGGAGGCCCAGTATCTTATCTACAAGATAGTCGGCGTGTTGATGAGTGTCCTGTTTTGCTATACCCAGTAATACAACCAGGCCGGGACCTATTGAGCCAGTAACTCGGCCATCTACTTCGACCTTAGCTTCTTTTACTCGCTGGATGACAATTCGCATACAAATGATGCTTACATATTGACACAAGTAAATAGTACTTATGATATAGTATGCGAGGGAGAATTCATGCCAAGAGGCCGGACAATATATGATCCGACAACCTTAACTATGGCCTTAGTCGGATACGAAATTGAGAAACAAAAGGTCGATCAGAAGATTCGTGAGATACGAGCCCAGCTCGTCAGAGTCAAAGCTCGCGCGGACAGTTCAGCCAAAACCGGCGCCCCACGAGCCAGGCGCACCTTGAGTGCGGCTGCACGCAAGCGCATCGCTGACGCACAGCGCAAGCGCTGGGCCGAGCAGCATAAGAAAATGGCTCAGGCCGGCAAAGGCTAGCCGCCCGTATAAGTCACCTTTCGAGGACCCATTTGCCTATGGCCCTGCGATGATTCTAGGTACTGGTGTCGATATTGCCGAAGTGAGCCGCATCCGCGACGCCATAATACGTTACGGGCATCGTTTCACTGTGCGCGTTTATACACCGGAAGAGATCGCCTACGTCGAACGCAAAGCCAATCGTTTTGAGCGGTATGCCGCCCGCTTCGCCGCTAAGGAAGCCGGTATGAAGGCCCTCGGTACTGGCTGGAAGCGCGGCGTTCGCTGGCAGGATTTCGAAGTGGCCAACTTGCCCTCCGGCCGTCCCACGCTCACGCTGCATGGCCGCGCCGCGCGCATCGCCGCCGAGTTAGGCGTGAAGGCGATCTCGCTGTCGATCACTCATACGGCCGAAATGGGAATGGCGCAAGTGATTTTGGAAGGATAGGCTAAATCCAGTGAGCCGGACGGCGTTTACTTATCCCTTTGCGCTGATGGCTCTCTCTGTTTCCGGCACCGCCCGCAACTGGGCTTCTTCCAGCCGCTTGGCTTCCTGCCAGGTATAAATCATGCGGTGAATCACCGTGAGGTTCGAAAGCACCGCGATCACCCACAATACCGGCGCCATACGGTCAAACAGCGCACCGATGATGATCAGTACCACGCGCTCCGGCCGCTCCAGGAACCCGACCTTGCACTTGGGAATCGTACACTCGGCTCGCGCCCGCGTGTAACTCACCATTACCGATCCCGTCATCACGATAGCGGTCAGCACGATGTAGAAAAACCGGTTGATCGAAGCGTAATAGACGAGCAGGCCCATAAATAAAGCCAGGTCCGAGTAGCGGTCCACCACCGAATCAAAGAATCCGCCGAATCGCGTCACCCGATTGGTCTCGCGTGCCACCCGCCCGTCCACCATGTCGAAAAGGCCGGCTAGAATCACCACCGCTCCCGCCCAGCGGAAACTGCCCGCGGCAAACAGGAATGCCGCCCACGTGTTGATCACTAGCCCCAGGGCCGTCAAAACGTTGGGATGAATGCGTGATAGCGCGAGCGCCCCGACGATCCGGTCAATGATCTTTCCAGAAAACCAGCCGATCCCGCGCGTGAAGGTCATGGCTCCTCGGCTATCTGGTGAATGGTGGTCAGCTCCAATATTTCAAACTCTCGCATTCCTCCGGGGATTTGAACTTTGATGACATCACCCACTTCTTTGCCCAGCAAACCGCGCCCGATCGGCGACGTGGTGGAAATCTTCCCGTTCGCTGCGTCGGCTTCCTCGCTGGTTACCAGATTATATTTAATCTGTTCATCCTTTTTCACATCGAGCAGTACCACGCGCGAGCCCAATCCCACGCGGTCATGTGGAATCTTCGAAAAATCGACCATCGAGAGGTCCGCCAGCCGCTGCTTCAGGTGATTCAGCTTGGCGTTCACGAAGCCCTGGCGCTCTTTGGCGGCATGATATTCGGCATTCTCGCTGAGGTCGCCGTGAGCTCTCGCCTTCAGGATCTCCCGGGGCAGTTCGTTGCGTAACTCGTATTCGAGCGCTGCGATCTCGTCCTGCAGTTTCTTCTTGAAATCGGCCATCGACCGAAAAATGCTCCTACTCGCACATTATAGGCTCTGTCTGCTGGTCCGCGCTGTAAGAAGATCCGCCCTCGTTCTTTTTTGGCACTCAGGATCTGTCTTTTTTCCTACGGCAGTTCGGCCCTTACCGGACAGCCAACTGAAACTGATCAGTTCTTCTCTGAAGTGGACGCCTTCTTGGCCGTCCCGGTCTTCTTCGCAGATGCCGGTGGTGGCCCCACGCGCTCCAGCTTTACGCTTAGAATCTTGATCGGCGCCTTGGGTTTGTCGCTCGCGTCGCGGGGCACCGCGGCAATCTTGTGCACCACGTCCTGGCCCTCGACGACCTGGCCGAAGATGGTGTATTGGCCGTCGAGTTGGGCCGTCGGTCCCTCAGTGATAAAGAACTGCGTGCTCCCGCTGTGCGGTGCGTCCGTCCTGGCCATGCCGACGCGCCCGGGCTGATCAAACTTGAGTGGGGGCACGATTTCCTCCGGAATGGTGTAGCCGGCGCTGTACCTCCCGCTCGCTGTCGGGTCCCCGGCCTGGATCATGAAGCCTGGGATCACCCGGTGAAACGTGACGCCTGTATAGAATGGCCGCTTCACCATTTGCCCGGTTTTCGGGTCGCGAAACTCCTTGGTGCCGCGTACCAGACCCGTAAAGTTCCGGACGGTGATGGGCGTTTCCTTCTCGAACAGTTGCATGGTAATGACACCCTCGCTGGTTGTCATCACGGCGTATAGACCGTTTTCACGCGCGGGCTTGGTTTGCGCGGCGTCCGCCGGCGCTGTGGGCGTCTGCGCCGCGAGCGCGCCTCCCATCAAAACTAAAGCCATCCATCGAACCATAGGTTCAAACCCTCTCCGTACGAATGT
This sequence comes from Bryobacteraceae bacterium, assembly GCA_030041035.1. Classification (GTDB taxonomy): domain Bacteria; phylum Acidobacteriota; class Terriglobia; order Bryobacterales; family Bryobacteraceae; genus QHXW01. The sequence goes on from JASHOO010000448.1 coordinate 3,873, forward strand.
TCAGTAACGTTGCATTATACTGAAAGCCGCACCAGCGGGTGTAACCCGGATTAGCGGGCAGGCGCCGTTCCCTTGGTAACCGGAGTATGATGGTCGAATCACTTGTAAAGTCGGGGAAGGTTGTGTGATGAAAAAAGCTCTTTGGATTTTGCCATGTCTGGCGCTGGTCATGAGCGGCGCCGATTTCTCAGGAAAGTGGTCCGGCACCATTGACGTCGAAGACGCCGGATCGTCCACCGATGTGCAGGTGGAGCTGGTGCAGAAGGCGGACACGATCACTGGCAAAATCGGCCGTACCGGAGGTGGCGACGAGGGCGTCATCCGTAACGGCAAAGTAGATGGCCAGAAGATCTCCTTCGAGGTTGTTTCCAGCGAGACATCGAGCCCTTTCAAGTTCACCCTCACGCTGGTGAACGATCACCTCGAGGGGGAAATGAAGGGCTCGGTGGAAGATGGTGAAATCGTCGGAAAGGTGAAACTCACTCGGGCTAGCACTTAGCCGGGCCCCGCCGCGGACTGCCTACTTTTGGTCGATGATGAAGGTCGGCGCGAGTCCGCCCGAAGCCGAATAGGCGCCGGCTGTCCCGCCCGAGAGCCAACTCGCACATCCGGATACCTTGCCCAGAAACGCTTGCGGGTGCACATCCACCTGCATTTCGCGGTATTCGAGATGGCCGTAGGTCATCATGGGGAACACCGACATGGCGGGCTCCACCTTTTCCTGAACCACATACGGTGAGCGATGCGCCTGCCGCACCGCCCGCTCCCATGCCTGCTGGTCCAATTCCGATCCGACAAAGCTGTGCTGGTCGCTGTAATCGTCGTTCGGTTTGAGGACCAGCTTCTCCCGGTGTTGATGAATATAATCCGGCAGGTCAATCGTGCGTTCGTGATATGTGGTTTTACCGGGCGCCACCAGACGCGTCCACGGCACGTGGTCGCGGATCGCTTTACGTTCCACTGCCGGAAACCTGGCGGTGAGCGCTTCGTCGGTCAGCAATCCGAACAGCGCCTTTTTGTGCGCCATCTCCGACCGGAAGCTGTTCACCACACACACCGCATGGTCGCGATACGCCTGCACTAGCGGATGTGAAAGGTCGAAGCGCATCAGGAACTCCTGCACGCTGATGCGCCGGTAAATCAGGTGGATCTCAAAATTGCCGCTCCGCAGCACACCGTTGCGATACTCCAGTTGCTCCGGCGAAACGATCTCGCTCGCGTAGCCGGCTTCGCGGAAAAAGTCGCGAAACAACTGGTACTCACCCTGCCCGTTCGCCGAGAAGGGCGTCCGGAACTCCAGGATCGCTATGTTCGGCTTCTTCGTGCTGGCAAACTGCTTGTACGCCTTCAGGAGGGCGGCCAGAAAATACTTCTTGCCGCCGATCCGCGTCAAGGTATACCGCTTGCGGAACTCCTTCACCGGTGGACAATCCCAGAAAATGTCCGCCAGTCCTTCTGCCCAAGCCAATCCCGAGGGCGAATCGGCATTGTACTGTACCACTTGCAAAGTGCCGTTCGACAGATGCAGGTCGAACCGCGCGGCCACTTCCGCCATGTGGTAGCCCGGATCCACCGCCGCCAGCATCTTCTCCGCCGGCAGCAGTTGCACCCGTGCCAGCAGCGCCGGCGAAGCCAGCGCCATTTGCTCCATTCGCTCGATGGCCGAAATGAGCGCCTCGCCGGTCCGAACCATCGACTCGTACTGGCGGCGCGTCACGAAGTTGGGGCGAAGAAAAGGGCAAAGCAAGCGGCCGCCTGCGGATAACCGCTCGGCCTCCATCCGCTCATGCAGGATCTTCACCCACGAAAGGTCCTTATGTGCAGGGGCTTCGAGGATCTTGTTGTAGCGACTAATCGCCTCTTGTAGGTGCGACATTTATACCGAACACCAATTTTGGATTGATGCTTTCAGTATCGCACGGCAAGACGATTGCCAAAACTGCAATCCACCGTAAGTACTAGACAGGGCAATAGTTAAAGTTCTTGCGTCGCATGTGCACAAGTCTGCGACACCCGTCCAAAATTTAGTTGCCTGCTTTCACTCCGGATGTTCAACCCTCGTAAAATGAACACAGGAAACGACTAGGTCAACTCCCCAGACGCCGCGGATTCATCCCGCATGGCGGACTGTCCGGCGGCCATTACGCGAGGAGGCGGCTCGGCGCCGGCAGTGAGCCGGGTGGGGTTCGCGTGCTGGAAAATTTTGTTCTTGCTCCCCCGCGGGCGCCCCCGCTTGCGCGGAGTGGCGAGGGCGGCCGGCGGCCTACCGCGCCTCCGCTCACGGCTCTGCTCCAGACGTTCCAGATTCACGATCACTTCGTCCAGCCGCGCGCGTTCCTGGCGGAGTGCCGCCAGAACTTTGCCTACATCCATTTCGCCTCCCGGATTCGTTAACGCGTTTGTAAAACGCCTGGGTACTTTATATTTATACACTCGAAAGGCTCCCAATCAAACAAGATTCTAAAGATTTAATTCCTCTTTCCTCAAAAATGACACGATGCATTTTCAGACAATTATAGATAATCATCGGTGGATTTGTGGTGGAAAAAACATTAGCGCTTGAATTTGTTCGGTGTTGCGAGCGCGCCGGTTGCCGCGCATGATATTCACGCCGGCCGGCGTCAAGGATTATTACAGTACCGGTACCTTCTTTTCGGTATTTTGGGCGCTTCCTATTTATAATCCAGACTCCGCCCGTGTAGACAATCCCTGTGCAGATCAGCTTGCCGCCACGCCGGCCATTTCACTCGACCGCTGCCCCAGTGAACTGGTTCCCTGATCCCCCTAGCGACGTTCCCCTGCGATCTAGAACGCGTAGTTCAATTCAATGTAGCCAAATCTGGAGTCGGGGCCGGTGGGGAAGATTTTTCTGATGACGGGACCTCCCTGAGCATACCCGAAGTACAGGCCGAGAGCTAGCGAACGCGTCAATTGAAAATCGCCGCCCGTATCGTAAATGTCGGCGAGCCCCTTCAATCCGTTCGATGGCCGGCCGAGATATCCGAAAGTCCAGGGTTGAAATGCGCCACCCCCGCTGTACCACAAATCGTGACTGTTGGAGAGCCACACATCATGAAGATCGCTGCGGAATGTAACGCGTTTGAACGGCCGGAGAATGAGTTCTCCAAACAGATCGCTGTTGTTCATCTCGTTGTAGAACGGGAACCGGGCGTAAATGCGCGGCGTCGGCAACATGCTGAAGAATGTGCCGTGCGTATTATCGTTTGGGTTGCCGTCGCCGCTCGACCAGAAAACTCCACCGCGCAGCCACGGCCTCAGGCGGCCAAACCCGTTCGGCTGAAATCCGCCCTCGCCGCTCGCCGCGCCGGACTTCTGCGTCTCCGTGCCCCAGGTTCCGGTTTGCACCGCGCCCCACCCCAACAGATCGAAGGTGCCGGCTCCTGTGATTACATCCTGAATGTAGTGGCCGCCGAATGTGACGATGTTGATACCGCCGAAGTCATGCGCTTTGGCCGCGGTCGGCCGGTTGTCGGTTTTCACTACGGGACGTTCGTCATTGTAGTACGTGCTGAAAAGACGCCATTCCGTGTTGGTGTGTGCGTAACCTCGGTCTCGCGTAACCGCGGCATACGCAAAAGGCGTTTTCACCCAACCCCAACCGTCCGTCTGAAAAACACCACGCGTCGGAATCGCCCCCACTGCGGTAAAGTCCCATCCGCTCGACGATGACCAGTCGTAGTGACCGCCGTCAAAGCTGCGGCGAACATCGGAAAACGTAAATATTCCGATCAGACGCTGCTGGATGCGGCTGGCGCGCAGGTCGGTTAATGTCTGATCCTTCGGTTTGCCTTCCATTCCGTCGGCAAACTCGAAACGTCCAACCTGCACGCTGGAGTTCTCCATCTTCCATCGAAAGAATCCCTGCTTGACGAAGAAACCAGCGGCATTCGTGTTCCTGTTGTTGGCTGCGAAGTAGGATGCTCCCAAACCGTACTGTCCGAGCGGAGAAGCCTGTACCGCATGATCCGGCAAATTGAGGAGGATCGGCGCGGCGAAATCGATTGCCCAATCATAGCTAGCGGTTTTCTGCGAGAAAGCCAACTGAAGCAGAGAGCCCGAGTAATTGTAGTTGCTTTGCCCGGCGCCCTGAAAGAAATCCCAGAACTCATAGCGCTCGAAGACGCTGCCGGACACCGTGACGGAACCGATGTGCATCGAGTCGCCGTCAGGCTGTTGGGCAGCCATCGTAACGGACAGTACGGCGAGAATCAACGTGCATCGAAGCATACCTAACCTCCTTGAGGCGGCGCTTCATACACCCAACAAGACCCCTCAGTTTGCAAAGTATTGGTCGATTCTAAAGGCGGGTACCGGGCAAGTCCATAGTATTTTTATATGAGACAGTTCATGTGGGCATCCGCATCACATGAGCCCACGCGATTCTGACAAGCTCCCGCGGTGGTGGTGACGCCTCGGCAACAGTCGAAGTCACCCCGGTTGCTCCCAAGAGGTGGGAGTTGTATCTGTTTCTCGCTCCATTCCTTTGGTTGGATTTCTGTGGTTGCGGGCTCACAACACGCCGCAAGACAAGGAAACTAACATAAATATACTATTGACCCGCCGGGTCGGGCCTGGAGAAAATACAGTCCGACAAGGCTAGAGGTTCGGGGGGAGAACTGCATGGCAGAGCGCAACGTCATTGCCAATCAAAAAAAGATACTGGCAAATCAGAAAGATATCAAAGCAAACCAGAGAACCATTCAGGGTAATCAGGCCGCCATCCTGAAGAATCAGGGTCTTCTCAAGAAGATCGTGGCCAACCAGGAGAAGATTCTAGCGCTGTTGAAGAAATAAGTAGCCCAGGCAACGACATGGTAGTCCCCCAACGCACCTTGCCGTGCGTTCTGCTCCTCGTAGTGGTGTCCTGTTTCCATCGGGCGGGCCTGCCCGAATCCGGCTCAGAAAAATACAAACAACTGGTCCACGCGTTCAATGTGGGACTTTCTGCGCTTCAGTGCAGCGAGGATGTCCGTGCAAAGTCACGTCTGACCGAGGCCAGCCAACTGGCGCCGGGCGAACCGGCGATATGGGCCGACCTGGGGCTTTTGGCAGTTCGCCAACAGGAGTTCGCTGCTGCGTTAGAGAACATGAACAGAGCGCGCGAATTGGCCCCCAAAAACAGCCGCATCGAATTCTATTTGGGAGAGATAGAGAGCAAGCGAGGCAATCTCACGGAGGCGGCGCAGCATTTCCAAAAAGCCGTGAAACTCGACGGCGCGAATGTTAAGGCGCTGTATTCGCTCGCTCAGGAGACTGAACGGCAAGCGGGTGGATCGAGCGACTCCGAGGCGCTGCAAATCCTGAAACGGATTCTGG
>JASHOO010000449.1 GCA_030041035.1 Bryobacteraceae bacterium
CGGCCGTGATCGCAGTGGACTCGGCTGCTGTTTTCATCGGCGGCATGGCCGGCCCCCCCGGAGGACCGTCAAGAGATTGAAAAAAGAAAACCTTTGGCGCCTGGTCAAGTGGTGGAGGGAGCATCGCACTCTTTGTCAACGGGATTTTCACCGCGGTGTTGGTCTTGGGGTCGAGGTGAAAGCTCACACCGGCTACCGCATCGTTCAACATGATGAGCTTCGGAGACTCGCCGCCCGTAGACCAGGGTCCGACCACATCGAGAGTCTGTTCGCGGCGTGTGCGCCCCTCGCTGTCGCGGGCCAACTGGGCTGTGCTTTGATGTGTGATGTGAGTGCCGTTGGCCAGGGTTTGGACCGTCTCGGTAACGGCGTCAGCCGTATACGGAGCGCCCTTGACGACCTTATCGCCTGGACCGAGCTGCATGCTGAGATATTGGACGTCGCCACCGCCGGCCGCGACGTGGAGTGTCTCCTGCGCAAAACCGCCGCCCCCCAACGCAACCAGGATCACCAAACTTTCATGCCATCGAATGTTCATCTTGGAATCTCCTTTTCGGGAATATCTCTATTCAATAAAACGAATGGCGCGTGCGAGACCGTCCGCGCCCAGAACCAGATCAGCCCGGATACGCTCGTTGCGCCGGTCCGCGTCCACCGGCAGGCCAGCCAGCTCAAGCGCGGATCGCGGCAGCTCCACACGAATCACGGTGGCCTGATCGAGCGGTAGCGCGGCGTCCGAGAACGGCAGGCTGAAAAACGGCGTGACAACCTCAAGCGCTGCGGCCGCGGCACGGGAAGAGCCCATCCTCGGCATGCTCCTCTTCAACCTGCGACTCGCGGGCCGGACCGGTTTCACCCGGACATCAGCCACTAATCGTTTCGGAACCGGCGCCGCCGCGGTGAGGGGCGCGGTCTGAACAATACGATGAACGGGAACACCGGGACGTTGCCTTCCCAGCCTGAAGCTCGCGATTAACGCCATGCCAAACGCTGCGCAACCGGCAATACGCTGCCACAGTGGCCGCGGCCGTGCAAACCATCGCCACCACGACAGATTCTGCCGTTCCTGTGCGTCTTCCTGATCGAGCCTGGCTGCAAAACGGGCCGTCGATTCCAGCGGCAAGGCAAGTTGGTGCAACTCGGCCACGCGGGACGAGATTTGCCGCAGCGCCTGGAAGCGAGCCTGGCAGGATTCGCAATTATCGAGATGCAACCTCACTAGCCAAGCCTGGCGCGTCGGCAGTTCGTCGTCTAGCGCACGCAAGAGCAACCCTTCCTTCCAGCAATTACCGCCAGAATTATTCATGGCATGTCCTTGCGAGCGTCTCCAGCGCCCGCTGCAACGATTCCGCAACACTCGAAGTCCCGATCCCCAGCACTTGCGCGATCTCCCGATACCGTAATCCTTCGGCCCGCAGGTGCAGGCATTCCTGCTGCCGGCGTGGCAGCATCCGGATGGTGTCCCGGATGCGGTGCATTCGCTCCTTCTGGAGCAGCACCTGTTCAGGATCGCGGGCACGGTCCGCTTCATCGAGCAGTATCTCCCCATTGGCAGCGGCGCGCCTCAGTTCGTTCATCGCCAAATTGTGAGCCACTCGAAAGACCCATCCACGCAGATTCTCGCTTCTGCCCTTGGATCGGAGATGGCGATAGAGGCGCAGAAAACTTTCCTGGGCGATCTCGCTGGCCACCTGGGGGCGGAGCCCGAGGCTCGTGAGGTAACGGCAAACCGATAAGCGCTGTTGCTCGAACAGGGTGGCCGCGATCTGCTTGGGTCCTGCGGGCTCGCCGCAGAGTCCGTTGACCGGGTCCAGCTCCAGCACGTTTTCGGGCCCCTCTGGTGGCAGATCATCTGCTGAAGAAATTCTTGGCATTCACAATGCTCTGCATAGAGATAACAGACAGACGCGCGATTTTTCCGGTCGTGAGGCGGGATTCTTTTTGGGCTTGGGCCGGAATGACTCAGCCGGCCAAGGCCAGGCGATTGCGTCCCTGCTGCTTGGCGCGGTAGAGAGCCTGGTCCGCCAGTTCGAGCAGGTCGGCGCTGCTCATGCCGGCGCTGAGTTCAGCGATTCCGAAAGTTCCGGTGACGCTGTACTGCTGGCCGGATTCAGTGGTGAAAACCAAGGACTCCAACCGCTGCCGGATCCGTTCCACGCAAATCTGGACATCGGCGCCGCGCGTTCTGGGGAACAGAATGCAGAACTCGTCCCCGCCCCACCGTGCGGCCAGGTCTCCGCGGCGCACTCCCTCGGCCAGGCATCGGGCTAGAGCGCAGATCACCTCATCACCCGCGCCATGCCCATAGTGATCGTTCACGTGCTTGAACTTGTCGATGTCGCAGATACAAACCGACAAAGGGTTCGCGTTCTCCCGCGAGGCGCGGATCTCGTGTTCCAACTCGCTGGAGAAATAGCGCCGATTGGCCAAACCGGTTAGTGTGTCGCGACGGGCCTGTTCCGCCAGCCGGTTCTCTTCTCTTTTGCGGTCGGTGATATCCAGCACCGTTCCGATTAAGCGGACTGCCGTTCCCGCTGCCCCATAGACTGCCGAGCCTTGGGCGTGAATGAACTTCTGGGTGCCGTCCGGTGTGCGGATGCGCAAATCGAGCCGGTAGGGCTGGCCCGCCGTGATGGCGCGCTCGATGGCCGCATCAAACTGGGGCCGGTCTTGGGCCTCGACAGCCAGCAGCACATCGGCAAATTCCGGCTCTTCCGAGCCTGGCGGCAGCCCGAAAATATGGAAGGTCTCTGCCGACCATCGGATCTGGTCATTGATGAGATCGAACTCCCAGTTGCCGATGCGGGCTAATTCCTGAATTTCAACCAGACGAGCCCGGCTTTCGCCAGCCTCAATTTCGGCTTTTTGCCGCAGGACCCTTTCGCGGCGCAGTAGGAAAGCGGAGGCTAGCCCCTGCGCAGCTAAGAGGGTAGTGACTATGAGGAGCAGGATCGGCATCGTCAGCATAGAGCGCTACGGATCGGCGAATGCGGTGGTGCTCGTGACGGCCGGCAGAATCGCCCGAAGACGATGTGAGCGTTAACACAACCAACCGTCATCCTTTATTCGACGGATACACGGTCGTACTTTAATCGGACCGTTCTAAAGCTCGTCGCCGTGTCGCCGATAATCAGCTAGGAGCATCTCCTTGGTCGCCTCGAATCCCAGCATGCATCTCGGCCGCGCATCCCGCGTCAGGTCTCTGCCGCCGTTCTCGCCGGCGGCGTGCAAACTCATCCAACTCATCAACGACGAATCCGTGCATTTTCGCGAAGTGTCTGAGGTGCTCGCCGTGGACGCGGCACTCTCGGGCCAGGTGCTGCGGGTGGCGAACTCAGCTTTACTCGGCTGCCGTCACGGAATTGCCAGTATCCTGCAGGCGCTTTTTGTGGTCGGGGCCGACCGCCTGCGGGATATCGTGATTACCGTAGCTATCCACAACTATCTGGGTCGCGCCGACAATGCGTTCCTCCATCGCTGCTGGAGGCACAACCTGGCCACCGCACTCTGGTGCGAAAAACTGGCTGAGTATTGCGATGTGGACCGGCCCGTTGCATATACGGCTGGTATTTTGCATGACATTGGGCGGGTCGCTCTGCTGAAGCTGTTCCCTCACGAGTATTCGGCCTTCATGGAACGGACCTTGACCGGCGACAAACTCGAGGCCGAACGCGAGCTCTGCGATGCGGATCATTGCCAGATTGGTGAGATCCTGGCAGACTCCTGGGCCTTCCCTCCGGTGCTGCGCGACGTCATCGCCTGTCACCATGAAGAGGTTACTCGTGCAACCCCGAGACCACGCTTACTGGTTCATGCGGCATGCCTGGCAGCCAGCATTGGCGGTTTTCCTGCCGTCTGCTCGGAGCAGGCCTGGGACCCGGCCCAGATTGACAGCCTTCTGCCCTCCCGAACGGCCGCATCAGCTTTGAACTATCACGAAATGCTTGAGGCCGTGGCTTTGAAGCTGAATCAGACCGAATGCAGCCTCCTGTAGCTGCTGCCGACTCGCCCCGCAGTTCACCCCAATCCGAGGTCCAGCCACATGGCGCCTGAGGTAACAGCTACAGTCTTGCTTTCTGCTAGGGTCTCGTGGAAAACTCGGGTAGTTCGGGTCTTGCATTTAGGGCGTAACGCTTAATCGGGCTGCGTGACGCCGGGTTAGGGGGGCTATGAGACATTTTTTGCTCTACTTTTTATTGATTTGGCTTGCCGCAGTGTGCGGATTCGCACAAAACGCCAATGGACGCATTACCGGCGTCATCACTGATCCGCAAGGCGCTGTCATTCCCGGTGCAAAGGTCATTGTGACCAACGTCGGCACTAACGAGTCTCGTGAGACCACCTCCGCGGGGGACGGAACCTATCAGGTGCTGGATCTGCCGATCGGCAGGTACAGGGTCACGGCCGAGCATGAAGGGTTCACGAAGCTCATTACCGCTCCTCACCAGTTGGAGATCAACCAAACCCTGCGCATTGATATCCCCATGGCCCTCGGGAAGACCAGTGAGACGGTGGTAGTCGAAGCCCAGGGTTTGAACGTCGAAACCGTGGATTCGACCATCGGGCAATCCGTAACCGGGCGGGCCATCCAGGAGCTGCCGCTGAACGGGCGTAACGTCTTGGATCTTGCGCTCACGCTGCCGGGGGTGGTCGGCACCAATCCAGATTCCGGTGCCGCGGCAGCGGGTTCGGGGGCTGGCTACAGCGTGGCGGGCGGTCGGTCCGACTCGGTGACTTTTCTGCTGGATGGCGGGCTGAATAACGACCTCCTCGCCAATGAGGTGGTGCTCAATCCCAATCCCGACACCGTTGCCGAGTTTCATGTTTTGCAAAATGACTATACCGCCGAGTATGGCCGTAACGCCGGCGGCATCATCAGCGTGGTCACTAAATCGGGCACCAACGACCTTCACGGCAGCTTGTTCGATTTTGTGCGAAACAACGACTTTGACGCGAATACGTTTTTGAACAATGAACAGGGCATATCGGTGCCGGTGCTGAAACGGAATCAGTTCGGAGCCACGCTCGGTGGTCCAGTGACGATTCCAAAAGTGTTTCACGGGCACGACAAATTATTCTTCTTCGTCGCCTATCAGGGCCAGCGCCAATCCGCGACGGCCTTCGATCCCACGGTGCAGGTTTATACGCCGGCCGAGCTCAATGGCAATTTTTCGCATGCGGTGAACGGCGGTCCTGATCCGGGCGTGGTCACGTTTCTGCAGCAATTTCCTTATTTCCAGCCCAACCCGACGCTCGCCTCCCAGGCGATCATCGACCCCGCCAGAATCAATCCCGTTGCACAAGCCTACATCAATGCGGGTTTGTTGCCGAGTGCACCATCGGGCTTGCTGAACCCTGAAGCCGCATCCACCAATAACGCCGACGAAGTGACCGGCAAGATCGACTATCTGATCACGCCCAACGACCGGGTTTCGGCAACCCTCGGCGGAAACCGCAACCCGCAGCTATACCCATTCTCGGGCGGCGCGGACGTCCCCGGCTATCCGGATACTGCCGCTTCGTCTCAATACTTCGGCAGCGTAGTCTATACAAAAACCTTTTCCCCGACACTGTTGAACGAGGCCCGGGTCACGGCACAGCGGTTTAACGAGCTCCAAGCCGTCCCCGCGGCCAAGTTGCCCGACGCTTCCCAACTGGGGATGAACATCCCCTCGGACAACCCGACCGGTCCTCCGCTGTTGTCATTCACGCAGCTCAGCCTCAACACCGGTTTCGATTACGCCGGACCAACTTCACTGATTAATAACACCTACGTGGGCTCGGACACTTTGACCTGGATACGGGGCCGCCATAACCTGAAATTCGGTGCCGACATTTCGGCGTACCAGAACAATACTCTATACGACTTCATTATCGACGGCGCTTTCACGTTTAGCGGGAGCGCTGGCGGCATCGGCTCAGGAAACCCTCTTGCCGACTTCTTATTCGGTCTTCCGGATGAATTCGAGCAGTACGGAGCGGCACCCTCCAACATTCGCAGCAAACATACCGACGAGTTCGCGCAGGATGAATGGCATGCACGGAAAAACCTTACGCTGACCTTGGGACTTCGCTATGAATACGCCAGTCCCAAATATGATACTGAGGGCCGCACGTTTTCGATCATTCCTGGAGAACAATCGCAACGCTTTGTGAATGCACCGCTCGGGCTGGTGTTCCCTGGAGATCCGGGCGCACCGAAGGGAGTCAATTTCCCAGACAAAACTAACTTTGCTCCGCGCGTGGGAATTGCCTGGGACGTCTTCGGCAATGGCAAGACCAGCATTCGCACCGGGTTCGGCGTCTTCTACGACATTCTGAAGGGCGAAGACAATTTGCAGTTCAATGGACAGCCTCCGTTCTCGGGCGAGTCGTTTCTGGAATTCAACGGCGGCAACCCGGTCACGCCCAGCCAGAACACTCCGCCGTTCAATTTCTTGTCCAATCCATATGTCGCGGCCGGCCAACCCGATCCATTCCCGTCGAAACCACCTTCCAAGGACATTAACTTCGAGACGGCCGGTTACCTCCCGTTCGGCGGTTCATCCGTTTTTTTAGTGGATCCACATCTGCGGACTCCTTATGTCTATCAATACAGTCTTAGCTTGCAGCAAGAGTTAGCCCATAGCCTGGTGGGCGACCTGACCTATGTGGGCAGCGACGCTCACAAGTTGACGTCTCTCGTCGACGAGAATCCTTTCATCCTCGGAACCGACGAGCGTCTTCTCAATGCGGAGGAAGGACTGAACTTCACCAACGGCTATTACAACCTGGAGACGTTCGAGAACGTGGCCAACCAGGAGTACAACGCGCTCGAAGCCAGCCTCACGCGAAGTTTCGCCGATGTGCGCGGGTTTGGGAACACGATGTTCACCCTCGCCTATACATGGAGTCACAGCATCGACAACGCATCGGGTTTTCGTGAGCGCAGCTCTTATGCTCCGTACTATGACGAAAATGAGTTCCGCGCGGACTCGGATCAGGATGTGCGGCAGTTCCTGTCGTTCAGCGCAGGTTGGGACATTCCATTCGATCGTTGGTTTGAGAGCGGTCCTAAGCTGCTGACGAAAGGGTGGAGCCTATATCCGATCTTGACTTGGCGCACCGGTTTTCCTCTCGACGTTTATGCCGGTCTGCCGATAGATCCGCTGGACCCCGGCCCGTCGGGCGCCGGCGACGGTTATCTGGTCCGGCCCAATCTCACCACCTCGTCCGTGCAGATTCTGAACCCAAAGCAGACCCAGACCATCGACGGCATTACGGGAAACTACTGGTTCAATCCGAATGACTTCGTGGTCCCGGCATCCTTCAACAATCAAAACCCCGTGGCGGCTGGGGAGGGAACCTATGGCACGCTGCCGCGCAATTCTTTCCGCGGTCCCGGCCTGACGAATCTAAACCTCGCACTCGCCAAGACATTTGCGATTGGCGAGCATTGGAAGGCCGAATTCCGCGCGGAAGCATTCAATGTTTTCAATCACACGGAATTTATCAACCCGGGTTGCTCGCAAGGTGTCGGCGGAGTTCCCGTTTGTAACTCGCTGATACCGGGCAGTGCGAATTTCGGAGAAATCACCGGCACCTACGATCCGCGGATTTTGCAGTTGGCGTTGCGCGTGAGCTTCTAGCAATTCGGCACGCCCCCCGTGACGGTGTTAGATTGCCCTCATGGCAACATTGGGACTGATCGAATACGAAAACGCGAGCGCTGAGGTGCGTGCTGTCTACGGGGACATCATGGCCACGCGCAAAACAGACTGGATCAACAATTTCTGGAAAGCCTTGGCCCACGACCCCGCCACCCTGCGCCGCACCTGGCTCAGTATCAAGGAAATCATGGCGCCGGGAGCACTGGATGCTCTCACCAAAGAGATGCTCTATCTCGCCGTGAGCGCTACCAACCAGTGCGGCTACTGCATCGCCTCCCACACCGCGGCAGCGCGGAAAGCCGGCATGACCGACGCCATGCTGGCCGAGCTAATGGCCGTCGTCGGCATGGCGAACGAAACCAATCGCTTGGCCAGTGGCTACCAGGTCGAAATCGATGCCCAGTTCCGAACCTCCTGACCCGCGCCGACCGTAATCAGTGCACGCTCCGCCACTACGTGCGCTTGCTGAGGCTCGACCCAAGGGCGTGGTTTCGCCGTCGCGCACTAACCGGAATCCGCTCCGCTTCCGCCTCGCTCGTAGGGGCCGGGCATGCCCGGCCGCCCTCAACTCGCTACCGCTCCCAGCCCCACTCCATTCAACTCCGACGTATCCATCGTCCCGTCTGTGATGTGAAAAATACCCGGAAACTTACTCTCCCACGCACGGTTTGCCGCGGGCATGAACTGACGCGCATTGGCTTCAATCGCGGCAACACCCGGTACATGCGCGGCAAGCTCGGCCGATTGGATCAGCGAAGCGCCGGGACAGGTCAGATCCTGCACACACAGAAATAACTTGTGCTTTTCCGCGACGGATGCGATGAGCATCATGTGACTCTGTCCCTTGCATGCCTTCAACGCCGCTCCCGTATACCCCATCTTTTGCGACAGCAGCAGCGCCTCCACATCCACCAGCGATTCGTCGATCACCACAGGCCGCAGTTCCGCCGCTTCCTGCATGATGTTTTCGGGATGTGCTTTGAGATCGCGCGCTGTGGGTTGTTCCACGTACTGGATGCGCTCGTAGCCTCCAGGGCTCTTCTCTTTCACCTCGTGCAGAAAATCCAGCAGGTATTGCACGTTGGGACATTTCTCGTTGAAGTCCAGTGAGTAGACCCAGTCCTTGACGCCGCGCTCATTCTGTGTTTGCGTGACGACCCGGTCCACTCTCAGTACCCGCTCTACGTCCCAGTTCCGATCGTCGCCGTTGAGCTTGATCTTGAAGTGGGTCAAACCGTTGTACCGGATCCACTCGGGCAAGGTTTCCGGCAGGCCGTCATTGATGCGCTTCGTGATGTCGGATTCTTCGATCGGATCGATCGCCGAGACTAAATGGTACAGCGGCATCCGGCGCTTCGGTTCCTGGGTCACGTAGCGGCTTGGGTATTCGCCTTTGTACTCCGGTCCCAGGTAGTGCTCCAGATCGTACTTCATGTACTCCGGTCCGTAGGTGTGATAGCAGTTCACACCGTGCGCTTTGCCGAACGCATCGTGCACGGCGGCATCGAAGGCGCTGGCTGTGACCAGCGTGCACAGGGGTGGAATCGGTTCGACAAGGTGAAGGCGCTCGGAAACCTCGGCCGCCGCCTTACGATACTCCGGATCGACCGCCCAGTTGATGTCGATCGGATGGCCGAATTCCTTGTAACCGGCGGTGATCTTCGCCATTCTTTCCGCCAGCGCCTGCATCGCGCCCAGCGTCTGTTCGTACGTCAGAACCTTCGAGGGGAACGACCAGATGTTGCCCAGCGGCATCGAGCCGAACCCCTTCGCCATACGCCCGTCACCCGTTCGCACCGCGCAGTTCACGTTGAGTATAGTGGCGCGGTCCAGCACATGGCCGCCGAACTTGATGGGAGTGCGGTATTTGTATTCCTCGTAGGAGATCGAAACGTCTTCTACACGAATGTCCGTTTTCCGCACAGCGGCTCGAAGAATGTGAAAGCTCGCCGCGGCAGCCGCGCCGGCCTGCTTCAATATACTCCGGCGCGTGGTCCTGTTTCCCGTCAGCATGGATCTATGTTACTGCCAACCCCGCCACCGCGCGTAGCAGTTCCGCCACACTCCACGCCTGTGCAATGCAGCCTGCGGAACGGTGAGGCGCGTCGCCGTCGAAGATCTCCGGTATCTGGCCGACGCCTTCATCGTTCATATAGCGCTCTAACCCATCGAGCCATTTCGCTGCCTGTCGTTTGGCGTTCGGTGATCGGTCCTGGACTTCCAGGTAAGCGCGGATGAACGGTCCCAGCAGCCACGGCCACACCGTACCCTGGTGATAGGCGGCATCCCGGCTCCGTACGTCACCTTCATACCGGCCGCGATATTGCGGATCTCCGGGCGCCAGGGTCCTGAGTCCATACGGAGTGAGGAGGTGACGCTCAACAATCTCAACCACGCTTTTCGCTTGCTCCAGTGGCAGCATTCTATGGTGGAGACTCACGGTGAAGATCTGATTCGGTCGGATAGAGCCGTCGCGCAACTCTCCATCTACCACGTCATAAAGGCAGCCCGAGGATTCGTTCCAAAACAGCCCCGGGAAAGCTCGCTGAGCGCGATCCGCTGACTCCTTGAAGTGCACGCGATCTTCCTCAAGGCCAAAGCGCCTTGCCAAGTCCTCCATGATACGCAGCGCGTTATACCAGAGCGCCTGGATCTCTACGGGTTTTCCGTGTCGCGGCGTGACCACCCAATCGGCCGCTTTCGCATCCATCCACGTCAGTTGCACACCGGCCTCGCCGGCCAGCAGTAACCCGTCGTCGTCCACATGGATTCCATAGCGCGTGCCTCGTTCGTGCCACCAGATGATGTCCGCCAGCACCTTATAGAGTTGCGCGCGAACGAATTCATGGTCGCTCGTGTGCGCGACGTAGGTGCGCACGGCCTCGAAGAACCACAATGTGGCATCTACGGTGTTGTATTCCGGGGTTTCGCCGGCGTCAGGAAAACGATTCGGCAGCATGCCACGATCGACATGAGCTGCAAAGGCCAACAGAATGCTCTGTGCGACTTCCGGTCTACCTGTAAGCAGCGTCAGTCCGGGCAAGGCGATCATCGTGTCACGCCCCCAGTCGCTGAACCAGTGGTAACCGGCAATCACGGAATGGAGTTGGTCGCGCCGGACAATGAACTGATCGGCTGCGAGCGCTAAATCCGCAAGAAATGGATTTTGCGGCGGTGCAATCACTTGAATTTTTCGACGGCGCTCAATTTCGGCCGCGCGAGCCTGCTGCGCTCGGGCGATGTCGTGTGGTTCAGTCGACGCTATCACCGCCGCACGCGAGTCTCTGGTCAGGTCGAGGGCGAGCACAAAGGGTTGAAACAGATCTTCGCGGTAGTCGAGGCCCCGTTGCTGCTCCATCGCGTACTCAAAATTGCGGTACCAATAGCCGGCCGGATGCACCTCGCCATCTGTATGAGTTAGGTAGAGCGATGGGAGGTCCGGGTACGGCCGAACTCGCACGGAGCCGGCGCCGATGTCCAGCAACGGATTCAGTGCGCCGTTTTCGTGTGTCAAGCCGTGGTGGTCGCGAAATGCGATAAGCGGCCGTAATTCGAGCACATAGGTCTCCGCTGGGACGCCCCGGGGCACGTCGAGCCGGTACTGTATGACCATGCTGTTTTCGCCATGAACCATGAAAACCGTTTTCTCCAGCACGCAACCGTCGACCTCATGCACGAAAATCGGAAACGGGTCGCGGCGGAACTCCTTCATCTGCAGGTGGCCCTGGGGATGGATGACGCCTGGGTATCGGTTGCACGAAAGTTCCACACGGTGCCCGTCGATGACCAGCGTTTCCTCGATCTTGGAAAGCAAAACCATGCGGCCGACGGGCGGCTTCGTGGCCGCCACCAACAAACCGTGATAGCGGCGAGTGTTCAACCCGATGATGGTCGAGGAGGCATAACCACCGATTCCGTTGGTTTCCAGCCATTCGCGCCGGCAGGCTAAATCCAAGTCGTGGCAGATGGCTTCATCAAATCGGCACATGGTACCCGATAAAACCTCCTCAATCGTACGTTTCCGCTCCGATTTTCATCATTTCGTGACTCCGAAACCGGTGGGCCGTCATCTATAATCGTTGCCATTGTTCATGGAGACGACTGATGCCCGCTACTCAAGCGCTTGTGGAAGTTCAGCATAACCTATTGACCCGCCTGGCCGACGCTCGGAGCCAGACCGATAGGCTGTTCCAAATCGTTAGATCTGAGGCGCTCTACAAGCGGCCTATTGCGGAAAGGCATCGGATCATTTTTTACATCGGGCACCTCGAAGCCTTCGACTGGAACCTGCTCAGCCCGCGTATGGCTGGTCTCAAGGCGTTTCACCCCGAATTCGACCGCTTGTTCGCCTTCGGTATCGATCCGGTGGACGGCGGCCTGCCGTCCGATCAGCCGGCGGATTGGCCGTCGCTCTCGGAGGTGCGGCGTTACGTTCAGCGAGTGCGCAGATCTCTGGATGCAGCATTAGAAAAGGTCGGCGAACCGACGCTATTGCACGTCGCGATCGAGCACCGGCTGATGCATGCCGAGACTCTCACGTACATGCTCCACCAATTGCCGCTGGAAGACAAGGTTCACCAACCTTGTCGGTCTCCGCATTCGGCGGGACCGGTGGAGTTTGGAATGGTCGAGATTCCTGCCGGCTGGGCCACCTTGGGGCTTTCACGCGACCCTACATCATTCGGCTGGGACAACGAGTATGAAGCGCACTCGGTGCACGTTCCCGAATTCACCATTGACCAATACAAGGTCACCAACGGCCAGTATCGGCGGTTCATGGAAGCGGGCGGCTACGAGAATCGCTCGCTTTGGTCCCCTGACGATTGGACCTGGAAGACAGAACATACCGTCACACAACCGATTTTCTGGCTGCGCCGGAACGGAAGCTGGTTTTACCGCACAATGTTCGACGAAATCCCCTTACCCCTGGATTGGCCTGTCTACGTGAGCCATGCCGAGGCCCACGCCTACGCGTGTTGGGCGCGAAAGAAACTGCCGAGCGAGGCTCAGTGGCACAGGGTGGCCGACCGATCGCACGACCATAACAGTCACGGCTCTTTTGATTTCGAGAAGTGGGATCCATCGCCTGTTAACGCACTTTCGCGTGGAGAAGGCGCATCCGATGTGGCCGGGCTTTTCGGCAATGGGTGGGAGTGGACATCGACTGTTTTCGCGCCGTTCGACGGATTCCGCCCGTTTCCCTTTTACCCGGGTTATTCGGCCAATTTTTTCGATGGCAGGCATTACGTGATCAAAGGCGGCTCGACGCGCACGGAGTCATGTATGTTACGCCGGTCGTTTCGCAACTGGTTTCAGCCGCACTATCAGTACGTCTACGCGGGATTTCGCCTGGTGAGCGAATGATCGCGGCCGTGGAGGCACCCCAATGTTGACGAACCCCATCCTTACGGAAGCCTCGGCTCAGTTTGCCGCCGACGTGCGCCGCGGATTGACCCAAGTTGGACAGAAAGAGTTGCCCTCGAAGTATTTGTATGACGCACTTGGTTCGAGACTCTTTGAGGCGATCTGCGAACTCGATGAATACGCCTTGACGAGAGCCGACGAACGCCTGCTGCGCGGCAATGCCCGCGAAATGGTGGCCCGCATTCCTGGCCCCATGGTGGTCGCAGAATTGGGAAGTGGCAACGGCAGGAAGGCACGATGGATTCTGGAGGCCGTTTCCCGCAACCGCCCTACGTCCTACTACCCTATCGAGATTTCGCCCACAGCTCTTGCCATGTGCCGCCGGGAACTCGCCGACATTGAAGCGGTCAGTGTTGTCGGCTTCGAGCGCGAATATCTGGATGGCCTTCTTGAAGTGGCCTCCCGCCGCCAGCCGGGCCGGCGCATCCTGGTTTTGTTTCTCGGGAGCACCATCGGTAACTTCGATCGGCCTGCGGATGTTCATTTTCTCCGCGAAGTCCGCCGTATCCTGCAACCTGGCGACGCCCTTCTTCTCGGTACCGATCTCGAAAAACCAATTGATCAGTTGATCCGCGCCTACGATGATCCTCTGGGGATCACGGCCGCGTTCAATCTCAATCTTCTGGCACGCATCAATCGCGAACTCGATGCGGATTTTATAATCGAGCAATTCGAGCATGAGGCCCGGTTCAACTTTGACACCCGGAGCATTGAGATGCATATTCGGTCGACGCGAGACCAGATCGTCACCGTCGGAGGAGCCGGGATGTCCGCGCCGATCCTGGAAAACGAGACGATTTGGACCGAGAGCTGCCACAAATACACCGTTGACGAAGTGACCGCCATGGCGGCAACAGCAGATTTCTACTGCGATGCCCAGTGGGTCGATGACCAGTGGCCCTTTGCTGAGAGCCTGCTGGTCGCGGAATGAAGGAGGGCGGATGTCGCCCGCAACCGTCGCAGCAATCCCTTACTCGTCCCGTAGCGTGTCCGCGGGATTCAGGCGCGTGATTCGCAGGGCCGGTGCAAGGCTGGCGAACGCCGCGACCACTAGTAATCCCAACGCCACGCTGGCAAATGTTAGCCGGTCGGTCGTGCTCACCCCCCAAACCATGTGCTCCAGAACACGTGTCGACAGACCCGCTATCACGCATCCCGCCGCCACGCCCGCCAGAGCTAGCGATAATCCCGGAAGAGCGGCATCGCGAATCGCCCGCGCGACGCTCGATCCCAGTGCCAGGCGGATCCCTAGTTCGCGACTGCGCTCCACGACAGACTGCGACATCAGCCCGTAAAGACCCACAATTGCCAGTACCAGCGCCAGCCCGGATACCGCCGCGAGCAGTGTGGCTTGGAATCGCTGTTCGCCAAGAGAACGCGACCGAAGCTCGTCCATAGTACGGAAATTTGCGATTGGGAGCAGAGGAGCCACGGTGGAAACGACGTGGGTAATAGCACGCGTAACGCTTTCCGCGCGCCCATCGTAGCGGACGACCCAGATTGGAGAAAACCAGACGTGGATCATTTTCAGGTAGTCGCCAGGTGTTTGCAAAACCGGAATATAGATCATGGGAACAGCACCGAGCGGACCGAACTCTCCCCAACCGGCTGTCTCCTGCACATCGCCCACGAGGCCGACAACCTCACGCTTTGCGCCTACGGCCTCCAGATGGCTGCCGAGCGGTTCCTGGCGCGCAAGATATTTTCGGGCGAAGGCGTAGTTCACAACAGCAACCGGTGCTGCAGCCGGACCGTCACTTGCGCGGAAATCCCGTCCGCGCAGCATGGGGATGCGAAGCGTCCGAAAATAATCCGGCGTCACCAAATTGACATCTGTGATCATTGCCTGGACCCCGGCTTCAGGGCCATCAACCCGCCGGAAAAGATCGTTCAAACCACGCTGGAAGGGCAGTGTCAACCCCGCCGACGCCGATTCCACACCGGGCTGTTGCCGAATCCGCGCCAGCGTCGAATCGAAGAGTTGGTTTACTTTCTGGGACGTGGCATAGCGCGCGTCTGATAACGAAACGCTAGCCGCGATCACGTTGGCGGGATCGAAGCCCGGAGTCAGTTGATAGAGATGCGTCAGCGTCCGGACCAGCAATCCGGCCCCAACCAGCAACACCACGGCTAGGGCGACTTCACCCGAGACGAGCAGCCGCCGTGTCCACCGTTTTTGCCCGCCCGCCACGCCGCGCATTCCGGCTTCGGTGAGGGCTCCGCGAATATCCACGCCACTGGCCTCGAGCGCTGGGAAGATTCCGGCCAAAAGGCTGCATAGAAGGGCGAGCAAAGCAGCGGCCAGAAGAACGCGCGCGTCGAGCCGCGCATCCATCACGTGGAAGTTCTCCGGCGCAAGCGCTTGCAATCCCCGCAAACCAGCCACGCCGACCAACAATCCGCCAAGCCCGCCGATTGACGCCAGAATCACGCTTTCGACGAGTAACTGGCGCATGACCGCCGGCCGCCCTCCGCCGATG
>JASHOO010000450.1 GCA_030041035.1 Bryobacteraceae bacterium
GTCGGCTTCGTGAAGCAAGGCGGCGGAGTCGAAGCCGGCCGGACCGGAAGTGGCGGTGACGCCGACACTGCACGTGACATTGACCAGGCCCTCGGGGACGTGGATGGGCGTTGCCGCCACTTGCGCGCGGATGTCCTCGGCACGCGCAATAGCGTCGTCCAGGGTGCAGCCGGGCATCACGATGACGAACTCTTCGCCGCCGTAGCGGCACGGCGCGTCGTAAGGGCGCACGCACGCGGCCATCCTTCTGGCCGCTTCGCGAAGAACGGCATCACCCGCCGGGTGTCCCATCCGGTCGTTAACCTCTTTGAAGTGATCGAGATCGGTCATGATCAGGGAAAGAGGGTCCGACTCGCGCTCGGCCCGTTTGAGCTCGCGGTTCAGG
Organism: Bryobacteraceae bacterium; assembly: GCA_030041035.1. Classification (GTDB taxonomy): domain Bacteria; phylum Acidobacteriota; class Terriglobia; order Bryobacterales; family Bryobacteraceae; genus QHXW01. The sequence continues at coordinate 386 of JASHOO010000450.1, forward strand.
ACCTCGAACATGGCGCCACGGTTAAAGAATTCGGTGAGGGAATCGCGGCTGGCCTGCTGGCGGAGCAGTTCGCGTGCCCGCACGAGTTCTTCCTGCAAGTCAATAATCCGCCGCCCGGCTCGCAGGCGAACGCGTAATTCCTGTGTATTGACGGGCTTACGCAGATATTCATCAGCGCCCGCTTCCATCCCTTCGATGAGCTCTTCGTCGGTGTCTTTGGCGGTGAGCAGCAGGATGTAGATATAGGGCTCGCGGTTCTGTTCGCGAACACGCCGGCAGACCTCGACACCATCGAGTTCCGGCATCATCCAATCGAGAATCGCCAGTCGTGGGGGATCGTCTTTGCGGAGCACATCCCACGCTTGTTGGCCATTCGGAGCCGCGACCACGTCGTAGCCCCATTTCCTCAGCAGTTTCTCTAGAGCCAGGCGAAAACCGGGATTGTCTTCGGCGATCAACGCCTTCAAGGCGATACACTCCCCTGAGCGACTCTTCGCAGTCCTCATGGTTCCTATCGACAGGATCCGCCGCGTGCTTTAGCATCCGATTTGGTGGCGCGCTGAAGCGGACCCGGCAGTCAGAGGAGCGTCAATGTTTGGATTCCAGCTCGGCCTTGAGCTGGCGGTAGGCGGTTTCCTCGAAGTTCAGCTTGAGCCGCTCGCGGCCTTCGCTTTTCGGGTCGCCCGGGCGCGGGCCGTCCTTCTTGAGGCAGCGCCCCAGAAACACCACGGCCTCGCTGTCGTCCGGACTGCGGTCGAGCAGTGCCCGAAAGCTTTCCGCCGCTGCCGCGAAATCTCCCCGTTTCCACAACACATAGCCGATGTTGAACTGGTAATCGGGATCCGTGGTATCGCCTTCGGCGGCGCGGCGGAAATTATCCAGTGCCGCGGGCAGCCCGAGGCGCGACTGCGCGGCCCCCAGATTGTTGAGCACCTCGTTGAGCGGCAGCGGGGCGGCTACCGTCTCGAACCTTTTCGCTGCTCCGGCGAAATCGCCCGTATGGTAGCGGCACAGGCCCAGCAGGAAACTGGCCTCGAAATAATGCGAATCGGCGCGGCTCACCTTTTGCAGCCAGTCCACGGCGACCGCGTAGTCTTTCTTCTCGAACTCCATTTTCCCGAGCTGAAAACAGGGCTCTGAAAAACGTGGGTCCAGCCGGACGGCCTGTGTGAACAGCCGGTGCTGTTGTTCGGGCGTAGGGGCCAGCAGACCGCGAATGTAATTCTCGATGGCATCCAGCCGCAGGGTCGGCCGGTCGCGGCGAAATTCCTCCTCGGAAACAGTTTTGTTAGGAGCCAGAGCTTTCAAGCACTGCCAGGCCAGATGAGTCTCGAGCGAAGCCAGATCCTCGAGCGCGCCGATCTCCTCGAACTCCGGCCCTTGCCTGGTGTGCTGGAGATCCAGGATTCTCGCGGTGATGCGCACCGAATCGCGCGGCGTAATCGCGGGTGCGGAGGGGTTCGACGGGTCCGCCGCCGGCACAGCCGGATCCGCGCCGTGTGGAATCTCGTATCGGCCATAGATCACCTTCGAGGCATCCAACGCTTCGCCCACCTTAATGATGGAGGCGTGCGTCAGCACGGCATTGGGGCGGATCGACAGGCGGCGGTAACCTTCCAGACGGTCTTCGCGGGTCAACACCAGAACGTCTTGGGAAGCTAGCGATTCGCGAAGGGCTTCGGCAATGCTTTCGCCGATCCAGTCAATATTCGGTGAACTTGTTTCATTGAAAAACGGAAGCACTACCACCGATTCCGCCCGCGCTGCCGGAAGGGTGGAAATCCAGGAGAGCAGAGACAATATCGGGAGCCGCCGCACGTTCCTTCATCTTAGCAGCAGCCCCCTGTGACCGCCGCCGCACTTATTCGTTGACGACCAATCTCATCGTGGTTCCACCGAGATGGATTTCCTGAACATGATATTTCCCATCACCGTTGCTGTAGCGTACCGACGTCGACGCGTATTTGCTGTCGGCGTTCTCCACTTTCACCGTCGCTTCGTACGTCTCCTTCCCGCTGTGGAAAATTACCTTCTGATCTTTTAGCTCGAGCGTATACTGGCCTGGCTTCAGTTCCGTGGGGCCAACCATGGACGGCTCGAACAACGTGATCGAATATGACTTCGCGCTGGCCATCGCGGCCAGCCCCAGAACGGCGAACAGCATCAAAATCTTCTTCGTCATGGATGCAAATCTCCTTCAGTCGTTGTCAACGGCCCCAGGGTGAACGGCCCCGTCGAGCGCACAGACACACCACGCCCGGCGTTTGCCGTTACGAATTCTGCCCCCCGTAAAGCCGCTAACGAAATCTTTCCCCATAATACGCGGCGAATGTGAAAACGTTCCGCTCGGATACGGTGATTTAACAGTTAGGAATCGCCGCGCTTGCAAATTTCGAAAGCGGTCAGTGTGCGGTATTGGGATCGCGAACGTTTACGCGAGAAACCCT
>JASHOO010000451.1 GCA_030041035.1 Bryobacteraceae bacterium
GGCGAGGCGCAGCGCATCCGCCTGGCGACGCAAATCGGCTCCAAGCTGCGCGGCGTGCTTTACGTGCTGGACGAGCCGTCGATCGGCTTGCATCCCCGCGATAATGGCCGTCTTCTGGAAACACTCGCTCACCTTCGCGACATGGGCAACACCGTGATCGTGGTGGAGCATGATGCCGAGACCATCGAGCGCGCCGATTACGTGGTGGATCTAGGCCCCGGCGCCGGGCGGTTGGGCGGCGCGCTGGTGGCGACAGGAACGCCGGGGGGGATCGCAAGGAATGCCGCGTCGCTCACCGGCCGGTATCTTTCCGGTGAGTTGGAAATCGCGATTCCCACTGCGCGGCGCCGCGCCAATGGCAAGAAGCTGACCGTGATCGGAGCCCGTGAGCACAATCTGAAGAATATCGATGTGGAGATTCCGCTCGGCGTCCTGACCGTGGTCACCGGTGTTTCGGGCAGCGGCAAATCAACGCTGATCAACGAAATCCTCTACCGCGCGCTGGCCGGGCAGATCTACGGCTCGCGCGACCCGGCGGGTGCGCACGATCGCATCACAGGCATCGAGCACATCGACAAAGTGATTCGGATCGATCAGTCGCCCATCGGCCGCACGCCGCGCTCGAACCCCGCCACCTACACCGGTCTTTTTGCGCCCATCCGCGACCTCTATTCGCGGCTGCCCGAATCGCGCGAGCGGGGCTATAAGCCGGGCCGCTTCAGCTTCAACGTGAAGGGCGGGCGCTGTGAGGCGTGCCAGGGCGACGGCTTGAAGCGCATCGAAATGAATTTTCTGCCCGACGTTTACGTCACTTGCGACGTTTGCCACGGCCGCCGCTACAATCGCGAAACGCTCGAAGTGAAGTATAAGGGCCTCTCGATTGCCGACCTGCTGGACACCACCGTGGAAGATGCGCTGCCCGTGCTCGAGAACATTCCCCAGATCCGCGCTAAGCTGGAGACGCTGCGCGATGTCGGGTTGGGGTACATCCACCTGGGCCAGTCGTCCACCACTCTTTCGGGTGGCGAAGCGCAACGCATCAAGCTCGCGCGTGAGCTGAGCAAGCGGCAAACCGGGCGGACTTTTTACCTTCTCGATGAACCGACGACCGGGCTGCACTTCGATGACGTTCGCAAGCTCCTGGACGTGCTCCAGCGTTTGGTTGAGTTGGGAAACACCGTCGTGGTGATCGAGCATAATCTGGATGTGATCAAGACCGCCGACTGGATTATCGATCTCGGCCCCGACGGAGGCGAAGACGGTGGCCGTGTGGTGGCATCCGGAACGCCGGAGCAGGTGATGCGCTCGAAGAAGAGCTACACCGCCGAAGCGCTGCGCCGGCTGCTGGGCGGACCGGGCGTTTTGGCGGCTTCCTCGAATTAGCATGAGCAAGTACAAAATCCAGCCGATCGACTTCGCGGGCCTCAAAACCATTCCGCTGGCGGCGCGCGGCGGCAAGGTGCGGGTGGAGGATTTCGCCGCTTCGTATGCCCAGGGCAGTGGCCTTCGCGGTTGGCTGAATTCACTGCCGAAGATTCTCGCAGGCGAATCGTTCCGCGCGGTGGTTGATGCGCTTGGAAAAGCGCGTGCTGCGGGTAAACCCATTATTTGGGGCATGGGCGGCCACGTGATTAAGTGCGGTCTGGCGCCGGTGCTGATTGATTTGATGACACGGCGATACGCGACGGCATTCGCCATGAACGGATCGGCTGCCATCCATGATTTCGAGATTGCGCTCGCCGGCCATACCAGCGAAGATGTCGAGGCCGTGCTCCCCGATGGCAGCTTTGGCGCAGCCGAAGAGACCGGGCGCGAGATGAACCAGGCGGTCATCTGCGGCGCCCGCGACGGCATCGGCGCCGGCGAAGCGCTCGGCCGCGTGCTGGTGAAAGCTCCCCATGCGCAGAAAAGTCTGCTGGCAGCGGCTTACGAGAGTGGGACACCTGTCACGGTACACGTCGCGGTGGGCACCGACACGCCGCACACTCATCCGGCGGTTGATCCGGCGGCCGTCGGCCGCGCCACGCATCACGATTTCCGGCTTTTCTGCTCGCTTATCGCCGGGTTGAACGAGGGCGGCGTCTATCTCAATGTCGGTTCGGCCGTGGTCATGCCCGAAGTGTTTCTCAAGGCGGTTTCAGCCGTGCGCAACCTGGGCAATCCGCTAACGAATTTCACAACGGTGAATCTCGATTTTCTGCAACATTACCGCCCGCGCGTCAACGTAGTCGAGCGCCCGCACGCGAGATCCGGCGGACGCGGCTACTCCATCACCGGCCATCACGAGCTGATGCTGCCGCTCCTCGCCGCGGCGCTCATTGAGAACGAGCGGTGATCGACGGCGAACCCAGCAGCCCCCGCGTTGAGCCGGAGTTGGGCGGCCTGAACGCGCCGCCGGAGACGCCGGCCCCGGAAACCGCTGCACCCCCCGAGCGATATCCTTTCTGGGGTTACGCGGACGTGGTGGTGTTCTTCGGCCTGGCGCTTCCCTGCCTCCTTCTCGGCGCATTGAGCGTCACTGTCGTGCTTTGGATCTTCCATATCCACGTGCATAGCCAGGCGCTCCAGCTCGTGCCGGCTCAATTTCTAGGTTACGGCTATCTTTTCTTTGCGCTCTATCTGCTGTTGAAAATGCACTACGGGCGCCCGTTCTGGCCGTCGCTAAGATGGGTGTGCACGCGGCCGGGCACGGGCCGGGCCATACTGTATGGGTTTGTCCTGGCGTTTGGCGTAGCACTCACAGGGGCCGCGCTGCACACGCCCGATATCCAGACGCCCATGAAGGACCTGCTCGCCGACCGCAGTTCCATTTTGCTGATTGCCGTGTTTGCCGTCACGCTCGGTCCGCTGTGCGAAGAACTCGCCTTCCGCGGCTTTCTGCAGCCGGTGCTGGTGCGCTCGTTCGGCGGCGCCGCCGGTGTCGTTCTCGCCGCGATTCCATTCGGCTTGCTCCACCTTTCGCAATATGGCGGATCCTGGCGTCACGGATTGCTGATCACCATCGCGGGAATCGGCTTCGGCTGGATGCGGCAAGCTTCGGGGTCCACCCGCGCGGCAGCCTTCATGCACGCCGCGTACAACTTGATATTCTTCGCCGCCATGTTCTCGCAGAAGGGAAGTATCCCGCACGCATGGTAGAGACCATCCGCTGGACCGCCGACGGTGTCGTCATGATCGATCAGACGCGTCTGCCACGCGAAGAACGTTACGTCACCTGCAAAACGTTTGAAGAAGTTGCCGAAGCCATCCGCTCGATGATCATTCGCGGTGCGCCCGCCATCGGCGTGGCTGCCGCCATGGGAATCGCGCTGGGGGTGACACAATCCGATGGTACAAATCAGGACGCACAGTTTGAGCAGATTTGCGACACCCTCGCGCGGACGCGTCCCACGGCCGTCAACCTGTTTTGGGCCATCGATCGCATGAAGCAAGTTTATGCCGAATCCCGCAACCTGGCGCTCCCGCAGCTACGCGAGCGGCTCGTCGCGGAAGCCCAGCAGATTCGCCTGGAGGACATCGCCATCAATCAGGCGATCGGCCGCAACGGCGCACCGCTCATTCCCGACGGCAGGACCGTGCTCACCCATTGCAATGCTGGTGCGCTAGCCACTGCCGGATATGGCACCGCGCTCGGCGTGATCCGCGCCGCTGTCTCCGCCGGCAAAAAGATCGACGTCTTCGCCGATGAAACCCGCCCATTCCTGCAAGGCTCCCGGCTAACGGTTTGGGAGTTACAGCAGGACGGCATCCCCACGACATTGATTACCGATAACATGGCCGGCCATTTTATGAAGAGCGGCCGCATCGGCTGCGTGGTAGTTGGCGCCGATCGCATCGCCGCTAACGGCGACGTCGCGAATAAAGTGGGAACCTACTCGATCGCGGTTTTAGCGAAAGAAAACGGCATTCCGTTCTTCGTTGCCGCACCCATATCGACGCTCGACCTCAAGCTTCGTTCCGGCGATGAAATTCCCATCGAGCAGCGCGCCGCGGCCGAGGTCACTCACGTTCGCGGCGTTCCCGTAGCTCCGGAAGGAACGGCGGTGGAGAATCCCGCGTTCGACGTCACACCCAGCCGCTATGTCACAGCCATCATCACCGAGCGGGGTGTGGCCCGCGCGCCGTA
>JASHOO010000452.1 GCA_030041035.1 Bryobacteraceae bacterium
CGGCCTCAGTCACCCGCGGGGCGCCATCTTCAACAGAACGAAACTGGACGCGCGAGTCTCCTGTGGGGCTTGGCAAGGAACTGCACCCGGATATAGAATTCAGTCACCGGATTGGTGAGGAGGGACCCTATGCGCCAAGTCCCGCTACTCTGCGGTGTTGCTCTTTTAGCTTGCCTTCAGGCCGCTGCAGCCGATTCGTGCGAGCCATTCCACGCAAAATTCGATCGCGTCGGCGTTGGTGACAACTGGACCAAGATCGCCAGTGTGTTTGGCCCTCCAACAGCGTCGGAGGACACGGCGGACGGCGGGACGAATTATGTCTACCGGTTGAGCGGCTGCACCGTGACCTTTCGAGCGGGGGCCAATGATAAGGTTACAGCGAAGGAAGCACATCCACCATTCAGGACAAATTCGAACAGTGTAGTCCCGACGGCGGATAGGGCCGGCGTGCAACGTGCCGACAGTGGCGCTTCGGCCCAGACTTTCGAGCACTCCCAACAGGACCACTCCTCAGAATCTCGCACTGCAGCGCGGTCGAACTCGGAAGGCAGGGAGGTTTACACTAAGGCAGCACAAAGCGTTTTCCTGCTCCTCGCAAAGTCTAGTGACGGGCAAATCACTGGACAGGGGTCGGGCTTCCTGGTAGCTGGCGGAAGAGTTATCACCAACAGGCATGTAGTTTCAGCCGGATCGATCCTTATTGATCTTGGCTCAGTGCGACTTCCTGCGACGATCGAACGAATCGACGAATTCAACGATCTAGCGGTGTTGACAACTAACGCGGAAATCTCAAGCAATCCATTGTCGCTCGACGCAGCTGCACCGGTGCCGGGCGACACGATCTTCGCGATTGGAAACCCGGAAGGTCTCCAAAGGAGTATAACAGCAGGGGTCGTCTCTGGAATAAGGGAAATCGAGGGCCGTCGATTAATCCAAATATCTGCGCCTATCTCCCCAGGATCTTCGGGGGGGCCAATTCTGAATAGGTCAGGGGAAGTCATAGGCGTGGCGGTCGGCATGCTGAGAGACGGTCAGAATCTCAATTTCTGTGTTCCAGCCGATTTAGTGCTCTCGCTGATCATGCGCTCAGCATCTGGCACTGGCCACGGTAGTCAACTCGCAATGGAGGAAATAGAGAAGCTCAGGGGCGAGCGAAGTCAGACTCAGTACTCAACCGAAGAAGGCTCGCCGTGGCAACAAATAGAATCCAGAATCACGCAGTTATGGCAAAAAGCGCTCGACGATGCGGGGGACGACATCACAGTATTGGGAGAGATTTCGCGAAGCGCTCAACTCGAAAACATCGACGCGTCTCTTTCGGCTGCGGAACGAATCGTTCGACTAAAGCCAACACCGGAAGCAGAAATGAGCCTAATTGCGGCTCTTCAGCTGAAATCTGGCTGGGTGTCAGACGGTGCAGAGAAGACAAAATTACTGACCCGGGCGGAGCAACTGGCTCGGGCGATGGTGCGAACGCCTAAGCAACCTAGCCCAAACGTCATCTATACACTAGCGAGTATCCTCGAAGATAAAGATGACTTTACCGAAGCTTCGGCAACTTTTCAACGAGCCCTAGACGCAAGTCGCAACTCTCGGGACCCTCAAACCGAAGACTCGTGCCTTAGAGGACTTGTCCGGGTTGCGTACGCATTGAATCGACCAGCCGACGGGGAGGCATGGTTCAAAGCATTGGCTGGCACCGGGCGCGCAAATGCATATGATTGGTGGTACCAGGGAGACAGATACGCCGGGTCGGGGAAGTTCCTTGAAGCGGGACAGGCCCACCAAACGGCGGCTTTACTGATTGGATCCTGGAAGTGCTGGTGTAAGGCTGCGGTGGAGTTTTCTTTTGTCGGAAGCTACCAAGATCAGACGTTGACGTGCGCAAGAAAATGTATCGAAATGGGCGCAGGCCAAAAGGACTCCGATGACGACCTGATGTGGGCACACATCGAAATTGCTGACGTTCTGAACTCAAGAGGCGTCTACGAGGAAGGATTGAGTCACGCTAAAGAGGCTGTGAGCATAAATGGGTCGAACCCTTGGGCTTGGTCATCGGAGGCGGATGCTTTTTTCGGTCTCCGCAGGTTTCAGGAGACGATCAACGCTGCAAAGCAAGCAATTCGCCTGTCTGATGGCAAGTACGGCATGTTCCACTTCAGACTAGGTGCCGCGTATTACGAAACTGAGAACTGGGAATTTGCACGCCAGAGCTTCGAGAAGGCCGCAGAACTCACTCCCACAGATACCGCCGCCCCATACAATGTTGCCCTCTGTCTCGTCCGCCTCGGTATGTTTCAGGACGCTGCGACCTGGTACGAGGAAGTACTGCGCCGAGATCCGAATTACAAAGATCGAGAAGAACTGCTAAAGCGAATTGCCGCGCTGCGCCGGTGAGCCTGCACGGGGAAAACTCGGGACAGACCGGCTGTTTCCAGGTTTCTGCTATGCAGGCCGCTCCCCTCGACCCCGCGGCCTCCAACAGCTCTCAGACATTTTCGAGTTCCACACCTCGAGCCGCGCCGCTAACTCCCCATCCGCTTCGCCGTGATTTCGAAAGTCCGGTCATTGCCAAAAACAAACACCCACACGACAACTAACCCCGCGGCACGCACCGCCGGCCCTGCCGCCGCGCCCGCCACTCCTCCGCCGTGATCTCCCAAATCTCCGTCACTAGCCGGCCGGAGACGTACTCGCGCTCTTCTCTTGCCACCATCCGCATGCCGCTCTTTTCGGAAATACGCCGCGATGCCACATTCACCACCGCCTTCGGCACACGCAACACCGGTGACTGCAACACATCAAACCAGTAATCCGTCACCACCTCACACGCCTCGCTCATCAACCCCTGCCCATGCCAGGGCAACCCGAGCCAGAAACCGCGGTTGTTATTCTCCTTCCTGAGAAGCGCGATGCTCCCAATTACCTCTGCCGGTGCGCTTTTCAGCCGCAACGTCCAGTGCCATTCCTCGCCCCGCTCCACTGCCGGTAACGCCTGGTTACGATAATAGGTGAACGCCCCGTCCGGCGGATAAGGCCACGGAACTGTGTTCGCCAGATACCGCACGATCTCCCAATGCGGAAACAGCATCTGCACCTGCCCGGCATCCGCCAATTCCAGTGGCCGCAATAAAAGCCGCTCGGTCGCAAGGTCGGGTGTCATGGAACTTCTGTAGGGGCGAGGCATGCCTCGCCTACCTCGCCGCTAACTCCCCATCCGCTTTGCCGTCTTTTCGAAAGTCTCGTCATTGAACGTAGCCCGAGATCGTGACTCATGAGACCTGCTACCAAGCGAGCCGGCGCGAACACCTCATATAACTTGGTCACGCACTCCTCCACCAAGTGTGCGCCCTGGGCGAGAATCAGGCAAAGGAAGACCCTTTTTTTCGCGGCGCTGCATTCCGCATCTACCATCGCTAGATGCCAATTGTACGTAAGAATCCAAACAGTGATCTGCGAAACAGCGGTTGACGCCTTCGTCACCATCTCGTAGCATGACGGATGAGGTGTCGCAAGCGGCTGCCAGCGCGAATGCACCCGAAATCCCTGATAAGCTCTTTTTCCGCATTGGCGAGGTCAGCACCATGCTGGGCTTGGAACCCTACGTCCTCCGCTACTGGGAAACCGAATTCCCCTCGCTCAGCCCCAAGAAATCCGGTACCGGCCACCGGCTCTACCGCCGCAAAGACGTAGAGCTTCTGCTGCGCATCAAACATCTCCTTTACGAGAAGCGCTTCACGATTGATGGCGCCCGCCAGTTCCTGCACGAAGAAGCAAAAAGCGCCCATAAGGAGATAAAACAGGAACAGCAGATTTTGTTTTCCGACCCTTTACCTGAAATTCGCCGGGAATTGGCTGAAATCTTGAAATTAATGAAGTGAATTACGATTCTGCAGGTCCGGTGATGACCGCGTAGATGCGGTCCAGATCCTCTTGCGAGTAGTATTCGATCTCAATCCGTCCGCGGTTGTTGCTTTTCTCCACAATCCGAACCCTCGTGCCCAGTACGCGGGCCATTTCCTCAAGCGCCGCTTTCACGTTCGGATCGACCGGCTCCTCCTCCTCGGCCGTCGGATCACGCGGCTCCGTCAGGTGCTTGGTCATGCGCTCCACCTGGCGCACCGATAAACCTTGAGCCACGATCTTTTCCGCCAGCTTCCGCTGCAACTCCTCGTCAGTCAGGGCTAATAGTGACCTTGCATGTCCCGCTGAGAGCCGCCGCTCGGCGACCAGTTGCTGTAAATCGGGTGGCAGCTGGAGGAGACGAATAGAATTCGAAATCGTGCTTCGGTCTTTCCCCGTGCGTCGCCCGATTTCGTCCTGATTGATATTGAGTTCCCGAGCCATCCGGTCGAGCGCGATCGCCAGTTCAATTGGGTTCAGATCTTCGCGCTGGATGTTCTCGATCAGCGTGATCTCAAGCAGGTGGTCATCGGAGATCTCCTGCACCACAGCAGGAACTTCGGTCAGGCCGGCAATCTTCGCCGCCCGCCATCGCCTTTCCCCAGCCACAAGCTGATATCGGCCGCTGCTCTTCCGGATCACCAGCGGCTGAATGATCCCGTGCTGCCGAATTGAGTCTGCGAGTTGGTGCAGCGCGTCCTGCTGAAACACGCGCCTCGGCTGCACGGGGTTCGGATCAATCAGGTCAATCGCAATTTGGCTCGAGCCTTCCCGTTCCAGAGCCAGCGCCGGCGTTGCCGCCGCAAGTGGCCTCGTCGGCAGCAGCGCCCCTAACCCTCTACCCAGTGCTCTGCGCGGATTTTCGTGTGGCATGGTCACGATCCAGTATCTCCTTTGCTAGTTGTATGTAGCTTTCCGCCCCGCGTGACCGAAGATCATAGGTCAGAATAGGCTTTCCGTGGCTCGGGGCCTCGGCGAGTCGAACGCTACGCGGAATCACTGTTTGTAGTACCTCGTTGCCGAAGAATTCTCGCAGGTCCGCCGCAACCTGCCGTGTCAGGTTTGTTCGGTCGTCGAACATCGTGAGCAGTATTCCCTCAATCACTAAAGGATGCTGAAGCGTTTCCCGAATTCTGTCGATAGTAGCGATAAGCTCAGATATGCCTTCGAGTGCGAAAAACTCGCACTGGATGGGAATGAGAACTGAATCTGCCGCGAGCAAAGCGTTGAGCGTTAGCAGATCTAATGCTGGCGGGCAATCAATGAGAATAAAACCGTATTGATCTTTGACTTGCGAGATTTTCTGCCTAAGCCGGAATTCACGTTCCGTAGCTGGCACAAGTTCCAGATTGGCACCGATCAAGTTTTTGTCCGACGCCACAACGTCAAGGCCTTCGAGGTCACTCTTAATAATTGCGCTCCTAAGCTCCGTTTCGCCCAATAGCACATGATAGAGGCTGGGCCGTTCCGGCGATTTCGCGATCCCGAGTCCACTCGTGGCGTTTCCTTGGGGATCAGAGTCTACCAACAATACTCGGATGTCACTAACGGCGAGCGAGGCCGCCAGATTGATGGCAGTGGTCGTTTTGCCCACACCGCCTTTCTGGTTAGTAACAGCGATTGTTTTACCCAATTTGGATCTATGTTAGCACGAGGTTTCACAGGGAACTCCGTAACCAAAGGAATCGGTGTTGGCCCCATGGAAGTTTGATCTTGTTCCACGTGAAACGTTCATTCGGATTCCCCTCTCCAGCCAACAGTGCGACATTGGGAGTTAATCTGTTCAACGATGGCTCGATGTCCCGGTAGCGTATTCCCCTTACAACGCCCCAATCAAATGTGTCTGATACAGCTTCCACTCGTTTCGAAATAACACTGAGGTTCGCTAGGCTTCGAGTGGATTCCCGAAGAAACACACCCTTCCGCTGATGTGACTCTACCAAGCAAACCGTGCAGTCGGGCCTGAGAACTGCAACTGGGATTCCTGGAAAGCCGGCACCTGAGCCGACATCGAGAATCTTCAGTGGCCGATTAGGTAAGTGCCTTCCCAGAAACAGGGATTCGCAATAATGCCTCTGGACGGTCTCTTCAAGGTCTTCTATTGCGGTGAGGTTAAGGATTTTGTTCCATCGCGTCAAGAAGTTGAAATGATGCTCTAACTGGGTTATTTGTCTATCAGATAGCTCAAGCTCAATACACATGAGATGTCGGCGTAGCGCTTCAGCAAACACGTCCGAGGCTCAAGTATACGTCGAGGATGGCGATAGCCGCAGGCGTGACGCCAGGTATACGCGCGGCTTGACCTAAGGTGGTGGGCTGAACTTTTTCCAGTTTTTCGCCGATCTCTCTCGATATCCCGGGTACGGCGCGAAACATAAAGTTATTCGGAATCTGCCGGTTTTCCGATTTCTTCAGACGCGCGATTTGGCGCTCCTGCTGGGCGATGTAGCCGGAGTACTTGGTTTCGGTTTCTAATGTAGCTAGGAGGCCGCTCACAGGCTGGGCACCCAAGCAGTCGAAAATCCAACCGCCGAGTTCATGAATGCTGGATTCAGGGCGCTTCAGCCACTGGCCATTCGGATGACCGGCCAGCACTTCCCTCAGCCTGCACTTCTGTTCCTGCTTGGCAGTAAAGAGCTTCCAGCGATCGTCACTCACCAAGCCGACACGGCGGCCGGTTGGCGTTAATCGTTCATCGGCGTTATCAATGCGGAGGTGCAGACGGAACTCGGCCCGGGAGGTGAACATGCGGTAGGGTTCGTCAGCACCTTTGGTGATGAGATCGTCAATCAGGATGCCGGTGTAACCGTCGGTCCGCGGAATCACGACGGGTTCTAGGTTGCCGAATTGTCTGGCCGCGTTGAGACCGGCGATGAGGCCCTGGCAACCGGCTTCCTCATAGCCGGAGGTACCGTTGATCTGGCCAGCGAGGAAAAGTCCTTTAATTGATTTGACTTCGAGGGTGTGGAGGAGTTCACGGGGATCGATCGCGTCGTACTCGATGGCATAACCTGGGCGGATCATTTCGGCGCGTTCCAGCCCGGGGATGGAGGCGACCATCGCTTCCTGGACGTCGATAGGCATGCTGGTGGACATGCCGTTGACGTAGACCTCGTTGGTGTCTAAGCCCTCTGGTTCGAGGAAGATCTGATGGCTGGGCTTGTCAGGAAATTTGACAAACTTATCTTCGATCGAGGGGCAATATCTTGGGCCGATGCCTTCGATTTGCCCGCTATATAGCGGTGAGCGTGAGATGCTATCACGCAAGATACGCCGGGTCTCATCCGTGGTGCGACCGATGTGGCAGGCGATCTGAGGACGATCGATCTTTTCGGTCAGGAATGAAAACGGCGTGGGATCGGGGTCGCCGGGCTGGGGCTCGAACTGGGACCAATCGATGGTGCGCCCGTCGAGGCGGGGCGGGGTGCCGGTTTTGAGTCGAGTCCACTGCAAGCCGAGAGTGCGCAACTGATCACCAAGCAACTGCGATGGAGCTTCGCCGTTTCGGCCGCAAGTGTAGGTCATCTCGCCGACGTGAGCGAGGCCGTTCAAGAAAGTGCCCGTCGTGACGACGACGGCGGGGGCGCGGACGGTGCGGCCGTCGCGGAGTTTCACACCTGAAACTCTACGGCTTCCATTCACTTCGATGATGAGTTCCGCGACCTCGGCCTGCTTGATGCGAAGGTTGGGTTCGCATTCGAGGACTTCGCGCATCTTGACGCGGTACATTTTCTTATCGCACTGGGCGCGGGGCGACCAGACGGCGGGGCCGCGGCTGGTGTTGAGCAGGCGGAACTGGATTCCGACGGCGTCGGTGACCTCGCCCATGACGCCACCGAGGGCGTCAATTTCGCGCACAAGATGGCCTTTGGCGATGCCGCCGATGGCGGGATTGCAGGACATTTGCGCGATCAGGTCGAGGTTCATGGTGACCATGGCGGTTTTGAGGCCTATGCGCGCGCAGGCGCGGGCGGCCTCGCAACCGGCGTGGCCGGCGCCGATGACCACGACGTCGTAGTTTTCCTGCATTGAATTGATTTTAGCGCGCGTGAAAACTCGGGCACTCGAGACCGGAGTCACTGCCGTGTGTGAACTGACGAGTTTACCCCCATATCGGAGTGCGATCACCATCATGGCGAAGTAAGGATATGGCAGCAAAGCGCTAAAAACGCACATCACCTATCCCCGGACCGGCTTGGTCGAGTACCGAAAACACAGTCTCTCTACGGTTGCACTTTGGGCCGGCGTCGGGATGCTGTTCACTCTCGGCTGGTGGATCGCTCTGCGATCGAACTGGGACGGTGCAACACCGGTCTGTCTCATTGCCGGCCTTCTTTTCGCAGCCTGCTATGCCTACCGATTCCCCGGAGCAGCCCCCTGGAAATGGATTGTTGTCTCGGCGTTGACGCTGCACGCGTTGGTGATGGCCTTCCTTCCCGCGAGTTTTTTCGGTCCGATCGCTGACGACTCACGGTTGACCCACGCGGAGCAGGCACTGTAGGGTCCTGACGCGGCGCGACGACGGAGCACCCATTCATGGATCCACCGTTTTCCAGGCGGTGGTTGTACTATGCAGGGATGCCGGCAAGGAGGGCAAATCTCGATGAGAAATCGTTTATGGTGGCAGGTTGTTGTTTTGGGCCTAGCTGTGGTGTCGCTGGCGATGGCCGCCGATGTGAGCGGCAAGTGGAAGGCGGAGTTCACGTCACCGGATGGGGAACAGCGGGTGAACACGTTCACGTTCAAGGTGGAGGGGGAGAAGTTATCGGGCACGGTGGCGGGAACGCAAGATGAGACAGCGATCGAAAACGGCAAGATTGCCGGCGATGAGATTTCGTTCACGGCCGAGCGGCCTTTCGGGTCATTCGCATACAAAGGGAAGGTGAGCGGCGACGAGATTAAATTCAAGGTCACGTTCAATGACGAGACTTTCGAAATCACGGCGAAGCGGATAGGGAGTTAGCGGCGTGGTGGGCGAGGCGCGTGGTCGCCCTACGAGTACGCTCCTGGGCTCCCGGGAATTCGGGAAATGAGGTCGTCAGGTTTCCTGGGAAACGGCCGGTCTGTCACCAAGTTTCCCCGTGCCCGTTGCACCGTAGGCGCCGACAATGCCGAAGGTGAAGCGGGGCGGCAAGGGTGGACCTTGGAGGGTGAAGTGTTTAGTTTAGCGGAGCGGGAGATGGTGGGTGCGCGGGGGGTGAGTTGGGGAATTTAGGGCGTCAGGTTTGGTGGGGAACGGGCGGTCTGGCACCAGGTTTTTACCTACCGGGTTTTTACCCGTCACCGGGTTTTTACCCCAGGAGGCAATGACTTCACCTTTGGCCTTGCGGGCGCTTCCGCTTGCGCCGGGACTGTCCTCGCTTCATGCATACACCTATCAACCATTCGGGCGAGATTGTGAAGCAGCATCATAGATTCATCATCGCGGATGCCCAGCACTTCGCCCATTGGGCCATGATGCATCATCTCGGCCATATTCA